>JBBAUU010000024.1:0-14107 GCA_040398065.1 Opitutales bacterium
ATCCTTTCGATTTTTAGCAATTGCGACCCTCGTTGCCCTGTTCGCCGGAACCTTTGGCTCCACCCTTTGCCTGGCTCAAAACAAAGCGGCCACAACGAAACCAGCCGAAGACCCTCTCACCATTCTTTTTACCAAAGCCATGTTGGCGATGGACAATAAAAAGTACGATGAAGCTCTGAAGAATTTAGATGAACTGGAAAAGAAGGCACCCAAACTCGAAACGAAATTGGCGGCGGTCGTGCAATTCAAACGTGCCTCCTGTTACTACCAGAAAAAAGATTGGGCGAAGGCCGAAGGTGCGATTAATTTGTTTTTAACTAAGTACCCGAAAGGCACGGAAGATTTTTTTGATATTAATGATAATAAAATCGGGGTCGCTCGTTTAACCTTAGTCGAAGTATACGGCGGACAGTCCAAGTGGGAAGATGCGTTAAAACTTTTAGGCGAATTACGCACCAGCCCGCTCGTGCAACCCCAAGACCGTGTAAGTGCCTACGCTCTCTCGGGTCGCATCATCGTTGAACAAGCCAAGAGTGGCACCGAACCAGAAAAGAGAAAAGCTTACGGCCAAGCCTTAGAACTTCTCAAGAAAGCCATCGCCGGCGGATTGGGCACACCTGAAGCACGCGAAGCGGGCAATCAACTCGTCGAAGTTTACACCAAACTCGGTTTAGTTAAAGAAGCCGAACAATTAAAAGCGGAAATCGACTCCAAAGGATCAGGCTCACCCGCCGAAATCGTCAGAGCTAATTTCCAACGCATCGAAATAGGTGATGCCCGTTTCGCCAGTGCCGAAGCCAGCACTGAAGAAAAAACCAAACTGGAGCTCTATCGTCAGGCCCTAGCCAGTTACCAAGGCGTCCTACGTCGAAACAATATTACACGTTCTATCACCAAAGCGCTGGAGCAGAAACAAAACGAACTCGATAACCTACTGCGTGTGACTGGGACCGTGAGTGATGAAACCAAAGCAAAGATTGAGACGGTTAAAGCTGAACTCGCCCAATTCCAGAAAATCGAAAGCGAATTTTCAAAGAATAAAGATTACGACGCACTCATCGCCTATCGTATCGGACTTTGTTTATTAGAATTAAAATTACCTTGGGAGGCATTCGTGGGCTTCCGTGATATTTTTGATAACTCTCCTAACTTCACCAAAGTAACCGGGGCGTATTACTATTACATTTTAGCCCTTCGTGAAATTGGACGAAACACCGAAGCCCAAGCGAAGTGCAAAGAGTTCTTACAAAAATTCCCTGAGGCCGAACAAGTTTCCGAAGTTGCCGTGATTCTTGGATCCATTTCTCAAGACCGCGAAGAATATCCTGAAGCCATCGAACATTACAAGTGGGCGAAACAGAATGTTAAGAAGATGGATCCTTCGACGCTCGAAGAATTAGACTTTCGTATCGCGGCTTCTTACTTCGCACAAGTGGAATGGGAAAAGGCACGCGTCGCTCTGGATGAATTCGCGCGTATGTATCCAAAGTCACTCGGCAAGGAACAAGTCACCTACATGCGGGCTCTTTGCTGGTTCTACCAAGGTAAATACAAAGAGACCAAACAAGGGTTTGATGACTACCAGAAACAATATCCGAAGGGCGCTTTCTTACCCGACGTCCGCTATCGCCAAGCGATTATTAAGTACGGACTCAATCCACCAGAAATCGCGGAGTGTCAAAAAATCTGCCAAGATTGGCTAAAGGACTACAGCAACAGCAGTGTCTTCGAAGTACAAAATCAAGTTCCTGAAATACACACCCTCATTGGCGATTGTGAAACCCGTCTAGCTACCGATCTCGATAGTGCGATTCGTACGGCGGACAATAATATCAAAACCAATGGCGACCCTGCGGTTAAAAAGAAATACGCTTTAGAGAAACAACGCCTCGAAAAAGAAAAGGAAGTTCATGTTGTTAAATCCATCGAGGCTTACATTGCTGCGACGAAAACTAGCAAGACTAACGCCAGCGCCTTGGATTTCGTTATACAAGAACTCAACAAACTTCTCTCGGGTCGCGGCGAACATCAAAAACTAAAAAATCTTTATCAAGAAATCTACGACTGGGACCACAACAGCCCCAAGGCGATGTCGTACCTCTACGAAATCATTAAAGCAACCGAGCGTATGGGCGATAAGCCCGAATTCTCTCAGCGCACCGAAGCCACCCAAAAGAAATACAGTGCACTCTTAGCGGTGGCTCGCCGTAAGGTGGATGATTTAACCAAAGCAGATAGTACCACGCCTGCCGTATTAGCAGCCACTAAAGCCGAGGTAGCGAAACTCTCTGACGTGCTCGCCGCGGAACTGGATCAAATCGAGAAGGACCGACAAGTAAGCATCCAGGCTGCGAAAACTGAAGCTCTGGGCATGCTTTCAAAATCCGTCGCCGAGTCCATCAATGACCGTAAGCAAGAAGGCTCTGAGAAGTTGATTATTTTCTTAGCTGAAAAAATCTCACGCAAAGTAAAGCGCGTGAAACCCGGCATCGCCCCGGATCCTAAAGCGTATACCGCTGAAAAAGCTGAACAGGAAATGACTCAGTTACTCAAACTCGAGCAGAACAAAGATTCTTTAATTGCTCAAGCCCGTGGCTATTTCGCGCTCGCGCAACTTTCGACCTTCTTACGCAATCCTGAAAAGACCGACCTCTACTTCCGCAAGATTTCCAATAACTATAAAGCCGAAGAACTCAGCTCCACCCTCCTCGGTGTCGTGGGAGATCATCTCGTGGCGAAAAGAAATTATCCTGCCGCCGAAGGGTTCTATCAATACCTTCTCGAGCACCATCGCTCATCCGAGTATGCTGACTTTGGTTTTGTCGGCATGGCGGAAGTTCGCCTCAACCAAGGTAAATTCAAGGAGGCTCTCGACCTCTGCAATGAGGCCACGGACAACAACATCGTGATGTCCAAAGAAAAGGATATCAAATTTGCCCACGCTCGTGCCTTAGCTGAGTTAGGTCGCTATGAAGAAGCGCGTAAAGGCTTTGAAGAAATTGTTAAGACTAAGGAGTGGAAAGGTGAAACCACGGCAGGCTGTCTTTACTGGATCGGACTCATGGAAGAGCGCCAAGGCAACTCTGCCGAAGCCGTCGCCTTCTACCGTCGCTGCTACCAAACTTGGAAGAAGTATGAATTCTGGTCGGCCAAAGCCTACCTCGGTACAGCCAAAATTTTAGCTGGAAAATTAAATCAGAAACCTGAGGCCAAACTTCTCCTCACGGAAATGCTCTCCAAGGACCGTATCAAAGACACGCCAGAAGCCAAAGAAGCCAAAATCCTAATGCTCTCACTCTAAGACTATGCGAGTTGCTCCTCTATTTCTCCTCACCCTCTTCGCTCCACTCGTCGGCGAAGCCCAAACCCTCTTCTTTAAAAATAACGAACGCTGGGAGGTAAATGATCCATTCAAAATGGATAAATCTCTGCCACCCAAGACCCTGGTTGACCCCAAAAAAGCCATTATCAGCACGACGAAAGGAACAATTGAACGCACCACTCGCACGGGTGATGTGGACATAGTTTTAACCAAAAAAATTAGCGAAGTTGAAGGCATTATTTGGGCTCAGCCTGAAAAAATCGTCCAAGCCCAAATCTATGTCAGCCGAGGCGAACCCAATCTGGCCCTCGATGAAATTGAGCCAGTGATTAAATTCTTCGAACCGTTAAAAAAAGTTCCTGGTTCGTGGTGGTTAAAAGCATCTATGATTAAATTAGATGCGCTCGACCGACTCGAGAACGATGCTGCAATTTCCAGCTTCTTAGAAAATTTAGAGCGTGCCGATGACGGCACCCTGCCTGAACTGAGCACTAAAATTAAAGTGGCCCGACTGGTTCAGAGTTATCGCAAAAACGAATTTGAAAAAGTGGTCAACGATTCCACCGAGCTTATTAAGTCGATTGACGATGTCGAAATTCTCGCCCGCTTACATATTCTCAAAGGCAGTTCCCTGTTGGTAACTAAAAAATATGAAAATGCGATGAACACTTTTTTACGTGTTCCTGTTTTCTACGGTTCCCAAGTCGAACAAATCCCCAAGGCCCTTTTAGGCGCCGCCCGAGCTTTCCGCGGGATGGATGGCCCAACCACCAAGGAGCAAAAGCTTGAAGAAGTTTCCAATCGCTACCTCCGTAACCTCATCACCAACTACCCTCTTTCCAAAGAAGCCGAAGAAGCCAAAAAACTTCTGCCTAAAGAGGAGCGCCTCGAAGCTGAAGCCGATGCCGGTAAGATCAAGGACGCTGAATTCATCCCCGAAGCCCCTGTAAAACCCTCTACGGATGCAGCAGAGGAAAAACCTCAGGAAATGAGCAAGTGAACCCTTGCCCCCTTTTTAATCTCAACCTAAATAAAATCTAACACCCCCTATTTACCATGAAGACAATCCGCCTCCCACTCCTCTCGATGGCCTTCCTCGGAATGATGACCATCCTCGCCTGCGCTCAAGAAGCTGCCGGTGTTAAAGAAAAAACCCTGATGCACCTCTTCGTGGAAGGTGGCTGGGTCATGTACCCAATCACTCTCTGCTCCGTCGCCATGATTTGGTTCATCGTCGATGGCACCATCCGCACCAGCGCACAAAAACTCTATCCCGCCAGCCACGTCACCCAATTACGTGAACTCTTTAAGCGTGGTGATTACGTCGGCGCCTACAACTTCGCTAAAAGTGCAGGTTCTCCTGTGGCCGAAGTTGTACGTGCCGGTGTTGCCCTCGCACCCGACGGCAAACTCATGACCGAAGAAGCAGTCATCTCTGAAATTTCGCGAATCCAAGCCGACCTCATGGGCCGCGCTTCTTACCTCTCGGTGATTGGAGTTTGTACTCCGATGATTGGTCTCACCGGAACCGTTACCGGTATGATGAAGGCGTTTGATAAGCTCGGTTCATCGGGCGTCGGCGACCCTTCTCAGCTCTCGGGCGCGATCGGCGAAGTTCTCGTGGCAACCGCTTCGGGACTCTTCATCGCGATCCCTGCGTTCATTTGCTACTACCTCCTACGTAATCGTATTCAAAAAGGTGTTCACGATCTGCAAGAAATTATCACCGGCTTATTCCGTGCCTTCCCTTACGATGAAGTTAAAGGACATGCCATCGGTGATGATGAGATCTACGCTGCTAAGCCTGATTGGAATGCATCCAGCACTCCTCCATCCGCTTAAGTTAAACCCTTAAACAACAAGACTTACTATGGCAGGAGGCGGAGGAGGCGGGGACGGAGAACCGGAATTCCAAATAGCACCGATGATCGATGTGCTCTTGGTCTTACTGATTTTCTTCATGTCCATCACCTCAGCCCAAGTCCTGAAGGTAGACAAAAATATCAAACTCCCCGTGGCCCTGCACGGTGTGAAACGTGACGACAAAGCAGCGGCAGGCTTAATTAATATTTCTTGGGATGCGAGCACTGGTCAGGCCAAATACAAACTCGATGACCGCGAGTTAGATATCAACGACAAGGACGGTATTGCGAAAGAACTCGCCGCGCGCAAAGGCACCAATGAAAAGTTCCGCCTACTCATTCGCGCCGATCGCCAATGTCAGGCTAAATTTATTTCCAAAGCACTCGAATGGGGTGCGGAAGCTGGTATCGATAACATCGCCTTCTCGGGCCTCAACCGCGACGAATAAAAATGCGCCTCGCCCCTCAAGAAGCTCCGGCCGATGCCGGATTCCAAATCGCCCCGATGATTGATGTGGTTTTCGTAATTATGCTTTTCTTCATGGTCATGGCTGGTGCCGTTAAAGTGGAACATGAATTAAAAACCACACTTCCTGGTAATGCGGAAACCGCCAAGGAAACCGATATGCCTGATGAAGTGACCATTGGTGTCGCGGAGAACGGACAGGTTACCATCAACGAAGATCCCGTCGGGCAGCCTCAAGACCGTGAACTCGAAGGCCTTTTCAATGAAATGACCAAGATGGCCCAAGCCGCTAAACAATCTAAGACCAAACTACTGATTACCGTTCAAGCTGAGGAAGCAGCCCGCTATGAGAGAGTCATCAACGTTCTCGATGTTTTAGCGCGGGCCGACATCAGCAATGTGACCTTCGCAGTTGCTGAACCGGAATAATTAATTTTAAATAAAAATATGAAACTGTCCGCCCTCTTCTTCTCATTGATCGTGTTAGCACTCTCCGGTTGCATTGTCGTTATCGAATCCCCTCAAAAAAAAGACGGCGACCAAGCTGAAGCGGGCAAAGCTCCGACAGACAGCACTAAGAAGTAATTACTTGGAGTTAGTTTTAGCTTCTTTTAGGCCTGCCGCGTAGGCTTCAAAAACTAGGCGAATCTCGTCACGGACCTGACGGAATTCATTTAGAATCTCTTCGGGTGTACCTGTGGCGTGAGCTGGATCCTTAAAGCCCCAATGATAGCGATTAACCTGACCAGGAAAAACTGGGCAAACTTGATCAGCATTACCACACACGGTGATGACGGTTGATACAGGAATATTAATAAACTCGGAAAGGTGCTTGGAGCGATGTGCCGAAGCATCAATTCCGATTTCCTTGAGCACTTGGATGGCCAACGGATGGACATAGCCAGCTGGTTTCGAGCCCGCACTGGCAACATCCATAAGTCCATCTACCGCGCGACGAAAAATCGCTTCGGCCAGGTGACTACGGCAAGAATTACCGGTACACAGAATAAGAATAAGGGGCTTACTCATGAAAGCATTTAGCAACAGCCACTCCCAGGTTTACAGGTGTTGGGCACACAAACATCGGGCGCCAGACAATCGGTCTTCTTTGAGCCCAAAATAAAAATACGTTCGGAACCTTCAATAACCGTGCCGACAACAGAAAAGACTGTGAGCAGTGGAAAGTCATATTCTACCTCCAGAGGAAAAGCAGTAGACTCCAGTAAATTTACACCGAGTAAAAGAATCTGCAGGGCCTTTGCACAACCTACACGATGATCGGTATCGTCAGCTGTCCAAAGTTGAAGGCGGGCAGAAACTGCTGTGCGAACCGTACCTCCACAATCAATAAAACGTTTCTCTACGCGGGCAACTTCAGTTAGATGCAAATGAATCGGCGTCAGTCCACCCGTTGGCAAACGAAAGCGCAGACCTAAAGACGGATTCTCGGAAAGAGCCTTACGAAATTCCTCTAAAGTCATCGGTACTAATTTCATACACACCAATTGTAGAGTATGTAGAATCTTTAGCAAATATTTACCTAAAGCCGGCTTCGGAATCTAAAATACTGCGAATCGCTTCGTAGTCATTGCCGGTGCGCAGTGGCTCAGGAGCAGGCAATGCGTAAGGGAAAGTAGATACGTTGCGATCGCCAAAGGCTTGTTCTAAAATTTCTGGGAACTTAGCAGGGTGTGCGGTACCAAAGACCACCACCTGGGTGTTGGTGTTATTTTTAATATAATCTTCGGCCGCTTTCCAACCGACGGCAGTGTGCGGACATACAACATAACCACCTTGGTCACGAACGCGACGCATGACATCGAGCGTTTCAGCGTCCGTCACTGTCACGGCATGCACTGCGGGACCACCTTGGTGCCAAGCTAAGAGACGTGGTAAATTATTCGGGTCACCAATATCCATCGCATTCGAAGCGGTCGGCGTGGAGCGACGTGGCTGATACTTACCCGTCGCAAATAAATCAGGTAACGGAGAATTAATATTGGTCGCGGCGATTAACGAATCGACCGGAAGACCCATGCGACGAGCCAATTGAACGGCGCCTACATTTCCTAAATTACCCGAAGGAACAATAATCGCGAGGCGTTGATTTTTGGCCAACAGACGACGGACATGGAAAGCGAAAGGAATCTGTGCAATCAGACGAACAGGATTGATTGAATTAGCTGTAAGTAAGGGACGACGCTGACTGAGTGATTGATCAGCTAAGGCACGTTTCACCAAGGCCTGACAGTCATCAAACGTACCATCTACTGAAATAGCTACGACACCTGGACGGCGGCGTGCAATTTGTGATTCTTGTACAGCACTTACTCCTACTCGCGGATAGAGCACGACCGCACGAACGCCTGGAACGTTAGCACAAGCTTCGGTAACTGCACCACCGGTATCACCCGATGTCGCTGCGAGAATGGTGAGCTCAGGAAAATCTTTTCCTAAAACATGAGCCGTAACACGTACGAGTAATCGCACGGCAAAATCTTTAAACGCTGCCGATGGACCTTGAAATAATTCTAAGACGCTAATCGCGCCCTCGGGCTTGCCTTGATAACCCTCAGGATAAATCAGTGGTACCGGAAAATTAAAAGCTTCGTTACAAAGACGCTTTAAAACATCGGGGCCCAACTCATCAGCAAAATAAGGTGCAATGACGGCTTCAGCGAGTTGCGCGTAAGTGTCGTTGCGATGTTGCTCAATGAAGTCGGGCGTAATTTGTGGAATGACTTTCGGCACCCAAAGTCCGCCCTTCCCTGGCATCGACGAAAGTAAGACCTCACGTAATGAGGCACTTTGCGAAGCATCGGCAGTGGAAATAAATTCTAACTTATTTTTCGGAGATGACATGGACGCCCTTAGGATTGATACGTGAAACGTAGGGGGTTGCCTTAATGGGTACCGACGCAAAAACCTCGGTCACTGCTTTAGCTACGGCTTGGGCAGCTTTTTCACCCTCACAGAGTGCAAAAACGCTTGGACCCGCACCAGAAATAGAAAAACCCAATGCACCAGCGGACATCGCTGCACGCTTAGCACGATAAAATTCAGGAATGAGACGCTGACGATGTGGCTCCGCAATCGCATCATGCAAGGATCGACCGATTAAAGCATAGTCACTTTGATACAGACCAGAAATCAATCCACCTAAGTTTCCACTTTGTTGAATCGAAGTTTCTAGCTGAACGTGACGAGGCATAATTTCGCGCGCAACCTTGGTCAGTACCACGATGTCAGGATGCACGACCGCTGCCCAAAGATTATTGGGGATCGGAATATTATGAACATCGAGTTCTGCGTTCGAACGAATTAAAGTGATTCCGCCTAATAAACAGGGGCCAACATTGTCTGCATGCCAGGCACCATCAGCGGCAGCTTCACCCGCGACGACGAACGGTAAAAGTTGACGACGAGTAAGAGGCTCACCGAGTAAATGATTTACCGCGAAGGCACCGGCCACAGCACTGGCAGCGCTGGAACCGAGTCCGCTACCAAAAGGCATCTTCTTGTGGATCTCCATTTCGATACCGATGTCACCCAAACCGAGGTGACGAAGCAGATCGAGTACAGCAACACCCGCGGTGTTGAGTTTTGGCTCTAAAGGCAGTCGGCCATCATCACCGGTAATCTTGGTGATACGGAATCCAGGCTTGTCGGATCGACGGACAACGATTTCGTCGCCCGGCTTCTCAATGGCGAAACCAAGCACGTCGAATCCGCACGCTACGTTTGCGACCGTGGCGGGGGAGAAAACAGTGACTTCTTTTAGTGACATTTTTGACATATCAGCCCCAAAACGAGGGATGGGTAGACCTTTCGGGTTGCCTCGCCAAGGGTCAACGGTGAACATACGCGTTACCGAGCCAAAAATGGCAAAAAGTACACATCCATTCGGTTTTGTGACCGTTGCAGCCGCCTCCCCGGCCCTGCGACTGGGAGACCCCGCAGCCAATACTCAGCTCATTATTCAGGCTCTTGAAAAAGCGGCCGCTGAGGGCTCGGAGATCGTTGTACTGCCAGAACTTTGCCTGACCGGCTACAGTTGCGGTGACTTATTTGGTCAGCGGACTCTCCTCAACGGCGCCCTCAAAGGTCTTTCCCAAATCGCCGAAGCGACGGCCCGACTCTCCCTCACCGCCCTCGTCGGGATGCCCTTAGAAATTTCGGGACGACTCTACAACGTCGGCGTCTTCGTCTCGCACGGAAATATTTTAGGTGTCGTTCCTAAAACTCACTTACCTAATTCGGGAGAATTTTACGAACAGCGCTGGTTCGCTTCAAGTCGCGTCGCTCATTTTCAAGAAATCGAATTATTTGGAAAAAAAGTTCCCTTCGGAATCGATTTACTTTTCCAAGCGAAAGATGTTTCTGATTGCGTTGTTGGAATTGAAATCTGCGAAGACCTCTGGGCCGTCGAACCTCCCAGCGGCGCTCAAGCATTAGCGGGCGCCACCCTGCTCTGTAATCTTTCGGCCAGTGACGAACTTCTCACCAAGGCAAATTATCGTCGCGATCTGGTGCGTTCGCAGTCGGCTCGTTGTTTAGCCGCCTATATTTATGCTGCCGCGGGTGCCGGAGAATCGAGCACCGATATCGTTTACAGCGGACACGGTTTAATTGCTGAAAATGGCTTAATTCTTGGAGAATCTGAGCGTTTTCGCTTCGAATTATCGCTCATCGTTTCGCAGGTTGATGTCGACAAACTGCAAGCCGAACGTCGCCGCAATAGCACTTTCTTCGGTCAGATTCCTTCATACCAACCGCGCTTCATTAGTTTCGAAGTTAAACATCCGACCGGCACAACACCGAAGCTTCGTCGTCGCTTCTCGCAACATCCATTCGTTCCCTCGGACGCCCAACGTCGCGATGAAAACAGTCAGGAAATTTTTGCGATTCAATCCACGGGCTTAGCACGTCGTCTCCGTCACACCGGAGTTAAACATGCCGTCATCGGAGTTTCGGGCGGACTCGATTCTACGCTCGCTCTTTTAGTCATGCTCGAAGCCTTTGGTCGACTGGGATTAGATCGCAAAGGAATTATCGGCGTCACTCTACCTGGACCTGGCACGACCGAACGCACACGCATTAATGCACGTAAATTGATGGATGCACTCGGCATCACTGCACGCGAAATCCCTATTGGTAGTGCGGTCGATAATCACTTGAAGGATATCGAACACCCGACCGGTAAATTCGATATTACTTTTGAAAACGCCCAAGCACGTGAACGCACTCAAGTGCTCATGGATATCGCTAATCAAACCCAAGGCTTAGTTGTGGGTACGGGTGACCTCTCGGAAGCCGCTCTCGGTTGGTGCACATTCAACGCGGATCACATGTCGATGTACCATGTGAATATCGGCGTTCCTAAAACTTTAGTTAAACACTTGGTCTCGTGGGCCGCCCACGCTCGTCACGTCGGACATGAACGCGCTCTGCTCGAAGACATTGTCGCCACACCCGTCAGCCCCGAACTCCTACCTATCGGAACAAACGGTGAAATGACTCAACAAACCGAACTCTTGGTTGGTCCTTACGAGTTACATGATTTCTTCCTCTTCCACTTCGTTCGCAATGGATTCCGTCCAGCCAAAGTTCTTTGGCTCACCGAACATGCCTTTGCCGGTAAGTACGATACGGTCGAAATTAAATATTGGTTAAAAACCTTCCTGACCCGCTTTTTCAGCCAGCAATATAAGCGTTCTTCAATGCCAGACGGGCCAAAAATCGGGTCCGTGGCCCTTTCCCCTCGTGGAGATTGGCGGATGCCTTCCGACGCAGAAGCCACGGCGTGGCTTGCAGAATTAGGCTAATCGTGCTTGATGGGTGAGCGATGGCTCCTCTTCAAACTCATCCCGCGGCAACGCAAGAGCTCAGTAAACTTCTCGGATCCGAGAAAGTTTTTACCGATGAAGCAACCTGCTTCGCGGCGTCCTTCGATAACATGCGTTTATCGTTCATGCCCGAAGCGGTGATTCGTCCCAAAGTTGAAGAGGATATCGGCACCGTTTTAAAAATAGCTAACCAATATAAAGTTCCGGTCACCGTTCGCGGACGTGGCACCGGTAATGCAGGGGCGAGTTCTCCCATTAAAGGCGGATGGGTTATTCACTTGGATCACTGGGACAAAATCGAAATCGATCCCATATCTGCCATGGCTACGGTTCAACCCGGAGCCATCACCGCGAAGATCAATGATTTAGCTGCACCTCACGGATTATTTTTTCCACCCGACCCTTCCTCGCTGAAATATTGTAGTATCGGTGGAAACATCGCGACGAACGCAGGAGGGCTTCGAGCCGCTAAATATGGGGTTGTACGCGATCACGTGTATGCCCTCGAAGGATTTCTTCCTACGGGCGAAAAAGTAAAATGGGGTGCTCCTTTAAGAAAGTTTGTGAGCGGAATTAATTTACGCGACCTCTGGATTGGATCCGAAGGCACATTGGGAATTATCACCAAGGCGACCATCAAGCTCGTGAATAAGCCTCTAGCTCGTCGCACCTTCTTGGTTGCGTGTCGCACCGACGAAATAGCACTCGAAGCGGCGGCTGAATTGATGGGTTCAAGAATTAATCCATCCGTCTTTGAATTCTTAGACACACAAACCGTTGAAGCCGCAGAAAAACAACGAGGCAGCCGCGTGTTCTCCACCGATGAACTCCATGGCATTAAAGAAACCTGTGCGATTTTATTAGTCGAAATCGACGGACATCCTTCAGCATTAGCGGATGACGCGGTGAAGGTTAATCAGTGGATCAAGAAGTTCGGCGTCGCTTCACGCGCAACCGACAACGAAGTTGAAGCGGAAAAACTCTGGGATATTCGTCGTACCTGCTCGCAGGCGATGTATTCCCTCGGGAATGCGAAGTTAAATGAAGACATCGTGGTACCTTTTAAGAGCTACGTTGCTTTGATTAAATATACTCGAGAAGTACGCGATAAGATTGGTCTACCTACTCCGACTTTTGGTCATGCTGCCGATGGAAACTTCCACGTACACATCATGTACAATCGGGATAATCCTGAAGATTGTAAGAAAGCCGAAAAAGCCATCCACGAAGTGATGAAGAAGGTGGTCGAGTTGGGTGGAGCTATCACAGGCGAGCACGGCATCGGCATCGCCAAGTCTCCTTTCCTCAGTCTGCAACACTCACCCGCTGAAATTGCAGCGATGATAGCAGTCAAGAAAGCCTTGGACCCCAATAATATTTTAGCACCTGGACAAATCTTCGAACCGCTTAATGTCTGGGAGCATCGTCCGGTAAAAGTCACCCTAGCCTGGGACAAACATTAAGATGTCATCCACTGTTGCTGTATTTGACTGGGATGGCGTCGTCATTGATTCCTCCATCGCGCATGAACGTGCCTGGCAGAGTTTAGCGAAGGAAGAAAATCTTTCGCTCGTCCCCAATCATTTTAAATTAGGATTCGGAAAACTAAATGAAATTATCATTCCGAATATCTTGGGCTGGTCGAAAGACCCTCAAGAAATTCGCCGATTGTCCGAGAAAAAAGAAGCTCACTATCGTACCATCGCACGGACTGGACATATCCGACTACTCCCAGGGGTCAAAGAACTCACCAATGCCCTTAAATCATTGGGTATTCCCTGTGTGATTGGCACATCCACCCATAAGGCCAATCTCGCACTTTCCTTCGAACTTTTTGGATTAGCCGATCACTTTCAAGGAGCTGTATCGAGTGAGGATGTGACCCAAGGAAAACCCAATCCCGAAGTATTCCTCAAGGCTTGTGCAATCGGAGGCGGTGATCCTAAAAAATCTTTCGTCTTTGAAGATTCTTTTTCGGGAATTCAGGCAGGACTCGCCGGCGGATTCACCACCATTGCTTTAGCGACAACGCATACCCGAGAAATTTTATTAGCACAGAACGCTCATCATATAGTTAATGATTTATCCGAGGTAAATCCTCAGTGGATTCTGCAAGGTAAAATTTTCTAAGTCAGCATGGAGTTTCGTTTAAAGTCTAACTATGTCCCTGCAGGCGATCAACCTGGGGCGATTGCTGCTTTAAATAAATCCATCGAAGCGGGAAATCTCCGTCAGACCTTACTTGGCGTCACGGGCTCCGGAAAAACCTTTACGATGGCGAACATCATCGCCCGTCAACAACGTCCGGCCCTCATCATTTCCCACAACAAAACCTTAGCGGCGCAACTTTACTCGGAATTTAAAAACTTTTTCCCAGAAAACGCGGTCGAATACTTTGTTAGTTATTATGATTACTATCAGCCTGAAGCTTACGTGCCTTCGACCGATACATTTATCGAGAAAGACTCGGCGATTAATGAGGATATTGAACGATTACGCATCAGTGCGAGCAGCGCCCTGCTCTCCCGCCGCGATGTCATCGTGATTGCCTCCGTTTCTTGTATCTACGGCCTGGGCTCACCTGAAGACTTCCTGGCCTTAATGATTCCTC
>JBBAUU010000025.1:0-13811 GCA_040398065.1 Opitutales bacterium
TTCGAAGACTTAGCTGTAGATTTAGCGACGCATCCAGAAAAACTCAAAAAATACAGAAAACTTCTGCAGGATAATCGTTCCACCCACCGCCTTTTCAATATGAAGTTGTACGCCGAAAATTTTGAAAAAGCACTGATTGCGATTTACAACAAACAACAAGCCGGTCTGCCTCCTGATCATATTGTGATAGAGTAAATTTAATTATTATACCCCGTCGATTTCTACTCGGATTTTCTTAATGTTTTATTTTATGGCATAAAAGTAAATAAAAGGATTGATTTAGAATAGTAGCTGTCGGCGTCAACAAGCACCTTTCATGAATTTAAACAATCAATTTCAAGTCGCCCAAGACCTTCATGAGTCTGGGCAAATTTTTAAAGCTAAAGAACTTTACGAGAAGATTATTAGCCAAGACCCTTTTCATGCAAATTGTCTGCAGAATTTAGGAATTATTCATACGCAGACGGGGAACATGAATCAGGCGGTAGATTATTTTAAGAGGGCAGTTGAAGTTGATCCTCATCAGCCTAGTTTTTTAAATAATCTAGG
This sequence comes from Opitutales bacterium, assembly GCA_040398065.1. Classification (GTDB taxonomy): domain Bacteria; phylum Verrucomicrobiota; class Verrucomicrobiia; order Opitutales; family UBA953; genus UBA953. The sequence goes on from JBBAUU010000025.1 coordinate 550, forward strand.
CGCAGCGTTAAATGACCTAGAAAGATTCTCCGAGGCCATACCCTATTTTGAACAGGTGATAAAAATTAACCCGGATTTAGCAGATGCTTATTATAATCTGGGGAACGCGTTACAAAAAAGTGGACAGATAGAAAAATCAATTAAGTCTTACAAGCAAGCGATTCAATTAAGTCCATCATGGTTAGAGGCTTACTTAAATTGCGGAAACTCCTTTAATTTATTGGGAGATTTTAATCGGGCGCTGGAATGCTACGACACCATCATACAATTGAATCCTTTTTTTGGACTCGCACACATGAATCGGGGTCATGTCTTGACTAAATTAAATCTTAAAGATGAGGCTCTTAAGGCTTACGAAGCCGCGAGTAAATTTAGTAGTGATAATAGTGACGTACACATTGCTGCCGCCGAGATTCTATGTGAGCGGGGGGAATTTCGTGAAGCCATTAACAGGTGTCAAAATGCCATTCAAGTAAAGCCGTTTGATGCACGTGGATATTATCAGATAGGGATTAACTATTTTCAGATACGCGATTTAAATTCATCGGTCGAGAATTTCAAAAAAGCTATAAAACTAAAACATGACTATGTTGAAGCTTATAATGGCTTAGGAATTTCTCTAGCCAAGGCTCATCACTTTCAAGAGGCTCAAGAAAACTTCAATAAGGCTTTAGAAATCAACCCCGATTTCGTCATGGCGCGAATTAATTCAGCAGACGCCTATTTTGCCAACTCAGATATTTCTTCGGCACTTGCTCAATTCGAAAAACTTAAACCTGAACACCAGCCATTAGGTTTAATGCAATTTTTCAAACAACGTCTTTGCGATTGGAGTACTTTCGACACCGACCAAGAAAATTTATTAAAAAATATTAAAAGACCTCGCATCGTTGATTCTACTGAAGACCCTTGGCACTTACTTCGAATTTCTAATGATCCACAATTAATTAAGGAATCTGCTCAAGCTTTCGTGAAAACATTTGGATCGGGAGTTCAGAATGCTCATCCCTCCGCCTTAAAAAAGAACCCTAAAATCAAGATAGGGTATTTTTCAGCAGACTTCCGGAATCATGCAGTGACTCACTTGGCCTTAGAACTGTTCGGCTTACACGACCACAGCAAATTCGAAGTTCATGCTTTTGCATTTGGGCGACATTGTATGTCTGGTCCAATATACGAGAATATTTTGAAAGCCTTCGATTTTTATCATGCCGTAAACGATAAAAATGATGCTGATCTGGCTAAGTTTTCTCGAGATTTGGGAATTGATATCGCCTTCGATTTATCAGGAATTACCTCGGAGTCGCGTTTAGGAATTTTTGCTAATCGCGCTGCCCCTATTCAGATTAATTTCTTGGGTTTTACCTCTACATTGGGAACTCGCTACCATGATTATATTATTGCTGACCCAGTTGTTATTCCAAACGAGTCCCGCGGTTACTATACGGAAAAAGTTGTCCACCTGCCATGTATGATGCCTTATGACACAACACACGATTTGTCGACACAACATCCTACCCGGGCAAAAGCTAATTTACCCGAGCGTGGTTTTATTTTCTCAGTTTATAATCAATGTTTCAAGATTACTCCTACAACTTGGAGGTTGTGGATGAATATTCTCAAAAAAGTCCCCGACTCTTATTTATGGCTGAGTACTCCTTTTGAAAGCTTAGCCACGACTAATCTTAAAAAAGAGGCAGAGAAGCAGGGCGTGGCCGCCAATCGTATTATTTTCGCTGAACGCATCCAAAATATTGATGAGCATTTAGCACGCATCTCCCTCGCTGATTTATTCTTAGATACATTTCCATATAACGCACATACATCAGCTATTGATAGTCTTTGGGCAGGTGTGCCCATTATCACTAAAATCGGCAATACTTTTGCCAGCCGTTTGGCTAGTAGTTTATTAAAATCTATAGGGCTGGACGACCTAATTGTAAAAGATGACATGGAATATGAAATGTTAGCAATCGACCTAGCCTTGCATCATGAAAAACTAAAAATATATCGTAAAAAGCTACAAGTTAATCGCAAGACTCACCGGCTCTTTAATATGAAAGTTTATACTAGGAATCTAGAAAAAGCTATCACGAAGATGTACGAGGATTTTTACGCAGGATTACCCCCAGACCACATCACCATAGACTAAATTTAATATGTCCGAGAACTTAGAGCAGTACTTAATGAAAGGAGTCCAGTGTTATGAGGCTGGAAGGTTGGATGAGGCGGAAGGAATTTTTAAAGAAGTAATTGCTCAAGTTCCTGAGTGTGCGGACGCCTATAATTTGCTAGGAATTGTTTGTGCTGGACGTAAAAAATACACGGACGCTATCCTGAACTTTAAGGAGGCTGTCCGTCTTGATTCTAGCAACGCGGTTTATAACTCCAACTACGGTAATGCACTGCAGGATAATGGTGAATTAAATGAATCGATGCCGTATTATTTAAAGGCGATCGAGTTGAATCCTGATTTTACCGACGCCTATTACAACCTAAGTAACTCTTTGAGAAAGTTGCAGAGATACCCAGAATCAATGGTCCATCTGAATAAAGCGAAAAGTTTAAATTCCAGGTATCAGAAGTGCTATATTAATGCGGCACTCATTTATGTCGAACAGAAGCAGTTTGACCAAGCGATTACGGAGTTGATGCAGGCATTGGCCATTGAACCTAATTCGTTTGATGCGTTGAGCAGTCTGGCCGTGGTTTTTTCTCTAAAAAGAGATTATGGTCAATCCATGGAGTATTTTAAGAAAGCTTATGCGACGGGGCGGGCAGATGATAAGTTTTTTATTAACTATGCATCGGTTTGTGTTGAGCTAAACCAACCCGTGGAGGCCTGTAAGGCTTTTTTAAAGTCAGCCGAAATTGATCCTTCTAAGCATGGGGCGCTGGGGCGAGCATTACACCAAAAAATGCTCATCGCTGATTGGTCGGGCATCAAGGAGCTGAATGATGAAATTGTGAAACGTCTGCATTTAAAGCAAGACGTGGTCGATCCTTTTGGGTACATGGGATTTTCCGACTCAGAAAGCGATTTGCACTTAGCGGGCACTCTATACCTCGATAAAAAGCACCCTCCATTGCCTGCCGGTTTTTCTCTTAAAAAATACCCACGGCACAAAAAAATTAGAATAGCCTACATCAGTGGCGAATTCCGCGAACACGCTAATGGTTCACTGATGACGGGTTTGATTGAGTGTCACGATAAAGAAAAATTTGAAGTGATAGGATTGGATAATGGTCACGGTGATGACGGAAATCTGCGTCGTCGGCTCACCGCTTCATTCGATGAGTTTATAGATATTAGGGGCATCGGCGACTTTGACCTAGCTCAGCAACTTCGTGCGAAAGAAGTGGATATATTATTTAATCTCAATGGATTCTTCGGCGCCCACCGCACTGGTTTATTTGCCAATCGAGCGGCGCCCATCCAAATTAATTTCTTAGGCTGCCCTGGAACCATGGGGGTAGACTATATGGACTACTTAATCGCTGATCAGGTGGTTATCCCCAAAGAATCTTATCAGTATTATAACGAAAAAATTATTTCCCTGCCCCATAGTTATCAGATCAACGATTCTAAACGACCCGAACTTAAAAGAACGATCACTCGAAAAGAATGTGGGCTCCCTGAGGACGCCTTTGTCTTTTGTTGTTTTAATAACATTTATAAAATCACGCCCGAAACCTTTAAGCGTTGGATGGGGGTCTTGAAACGAGTACCCCATAGCGTGATGTGGTTTTATTACAATTATCCTGAGGCCCCAGAGAATTTAAAACGTGAAGCGCAGGCTTTGGGTATTGATGCGAGTCGCCTCATTTTTTCGCCGTATATTAAAATGGCAGAACATCTGGAGAGAAATGTTCTGGCCGATCTGTTCTTGGACTCGCTGCCGTATAACGCTCACACGACTTCTTCAGATGCGCTTTGGGCCAATGTGCCAGTTTTAACACTGCAGGGTAAATCATTTGCCGGTCGGGTAGCGGCGAGTTTATTGCACGCTATCGAAATGCCCGAGTTGATTACCTATCATGAACAAGAATTTGAAGACAGGGCAGTGGACTTAGCTACGCATCCAGAAAAACTATCGGCGCTGAAAGTGAAATTGGCGAAGAACCGATTAACCACTCCGCTTTTTAATACGAAACTTTACACTAAACATTTCGAAGCTGCACTCATTGAAGCCTACGAGCGCTATCAATCCGATTTGCCCCCGGCACATATTGAGGTTAAGCCTTAACGTATGGCACTTCACGTTGTTTTAACCTCTGCTGCAGTTATTCGAGTGACTGGAAGTGATGCGGCGAGCTATTTACAGGGGCAATGTTCAGCAGATTTAACCAAGACGAATAATGTCCACGCGCTTTGGCTGAATCGCAAAGGACGTGTTCTCGCCCATACATTGATTACTAAAGAAGCTGATCAGACTTTCTTAATTCTTTGTCCTCATTTATCGGCGGAAGATGCAATTTCTGTCATGTCTTCAAACTTAATTGCTGATGACGTAACAATGTCGGACGAGACTTCACAGTGGAAGACGGGAATCGTTTGGGGTGATGCCGTCCCAAATTTTGAGTCGATTATTCGCTTTTGGCCCTCGGCTCGAACCCGTTTCGAATCCTGGGAAGTTTTATTCCCGAAAAATGTTCAAATAGTGGCGCGCGAATCCGAGATGAGTTTAGTGGAAAAAAATCGGATTGAGTCGGGTATACCTTCGGTCCCTGAAGATTGCGGAGCTAATGAATTTCCTCAGGAGTGCGGCTTGGACGATTGGGTGTCGTACAACAAAGGATGTTATCTCGGGCAAGAAGTGATGGCTCGGATACAGTCCATGGGTTCGTTACGTCGCAGTCTTCGACAGATTTCTGCGACCGAAGCACTCCGTAGTGATATCGAATTAAAATCACCCGATAGCGGAAAAATCGTCGGGACGATGAAGTCGTTTTCGGGTAAGACGGGCTTGGCCCTGGTGTCGATTGATTGTGCTGAAGGTATGACTCTAGATTCAAGTATCGGGCCTATCTTGGTGGGCCGATTAGCCAAATTACCTCAATACTCATAAGGTTTATATTTGCGAGTTTTAGGGTTTTTGCTAATTTCATAAACGATGGCTTCCTCGTTTCATTATCAAGAACCGTTCCCGGTTGGTCCCGATAAGACTCAGTATCGGTTGATAACAAAAGATTTTGTCAGCGTTACTGAATTTGAGGGTAAGCCCATACTGAAAGTTGATCCCGCGGGTCTGACTCTTTTGGCGAATCAGGCTTTTCATGATATTAATTTTTATCTGCGTACGAAGCACCTCGAACAGGTTGCACATATTCTAAAAGACCCTGAAGCGAGTGATAACGATCGCTCGGTCGCGCTGGCTATGTTGCGCAATGCTGAAGTAGCGGCCAAAGGCGTTTTACCCTTTTGCCAAGATACGGGAACGGCCGCCATCACTGCAAAGAAAGGTCAGCAGGTTTGGACGGGAGCTGACGATGCCGAAGCTTTGTCGTTGGGAGTTTATCAGGCCTACGCACAAAATAATTTAAGATACTCGCAGTTAGCTCCCACGGATTTATATACCGAAAAAAATACCGGTACTAATTTACCGGCCCAAATTGATATCGCGGCCACCGCGGGCATGAAGTATGATTTATTATTCGTCGCGAAGGGTGGGGGCTCGGCGAACAAGTGTTTATTGTTTCAAGAAACCAAGGCGGTTTTAAATCCGAAGTCCTTACCTTTATTTTTAATCGAGAAAATGAAAGGTCTCGGAACGGCGGCCTGCCCACCTTACCACTTAGCTATTGTGGTCGGAGGAACGTCAGCCGAGGCCACCATGAAGGCTGTTAAATTAGCCTCGACACACTACTACGATGAATTGCCAACGCAGGGCAATGAGCACGGTCAGGCATTCCGTGATACAGCCCTCGAGCAAGAATTATTAAAAGCCGCTCATCAACTTGGTATCGGTGCACAGTTTGGCGGAAAGTGGTTTGCTCTAGATGTGAGAGTCATTCGTTTACCTCGTCACGGTGCATCGTGTCCGATTGGTATGGCCGTGTCTTGTTCAGCCGATCGTAATGCGAAGGCAAAAATTAATAAGGACGGAATTTGGATTGAGCAGCTCGAAGAGAATCCCGGGAAATTTATTCCCGACGAATTAAGAAAGCATCAGGACTCTACAAAAGTGGTGGCGATTAATTTAAATCGCCCGATGAAAGAAATTTTAGCGGAACTTTCAAAATATCCCGTAACCACACGTTTAGCATTAACCGGAACTTTAGTAGTCGCACGGGATATTGCGCATGCCAAGTTGCGTGAACGCTTGGAACGCGGCGAAGGGCTGCCGGAATACTTTAAGAACCATCCAGTTTATTATGCGGGTCCCGCTAAGACTCCGGTGGGTATGGCATCGGGTTCTTTTGGTCCGACAACGGCTGGACGCATGGATGGCTATGTTGAACTTTTCCAGAAAAATGCCGGCTCATTGGTGATGATTGCAAAAGGCAATCGCACGCAAATGGTCACCGATTCTTGTAAGAAGTATGGTGGATTTTATTTAGGATCCATCGGTGGACCCGCCGCCATTCTTGCCCAAGAGAATATTAAGAAGGTCGAAGTCATTGATTATCCAGAACTGGGGATGGAAGCCGTATGGAAAATCGAGGTCGTTAACTTCCCAGCCTTTATTCTAGTGGACTATAAGGGTGTAGATTTCTTCCAAAATCTCCCGGCGGGTTGCGGAATTTGCGCGCCTTAAGTTTCGAGAGATTGACTCACTAAATTTAGCCCATTATGTGCGGGTATGATTACCCCAAAGTTTCTCTTAGTTATTGTATTGGTAGCGACTAATGTCGTGTCCCAATTACACGCCGAGCAACAAGTTGAGGTTGCGAAGAAACCTGGCGAAAAGTTCACACTACAGCAGACGATAACCTTGGCGGATATGCCTTTGATTAAAGTGGATAGTGGTTTGAACAAGTATAGCGGAGTGATTGAGCCGAAGCAAAAAGCGACCGGTTTCTTTCGCGTGGAAAATATCAAGGGTCGTTGGTGGATAATCGATCCCTTGGGCGGCCGCTTTATCCATCGCGGCATCGCCTCGGTAAATACTATTCCCACTGATGGTGCCAAAGAGGAGTTGAACAAAAAGTTTAAGAATAAAGAAGGGTGGGCCCGAGCAACCGCTACGCAACTCACCGAAAATGGATTTAATGGTACTGGGTCGTGGTCCGATGATGCTTCCTTGGAGTCGGTGGAGCCTCGTCTGGTTTCAACCAAGTTACTTTCCTTGATGGCGAGTTACGGAAAAACCAAAGGTGCTAAGATGGGTAGAGGAAATATGTCTTATCCCGGTGATTGTCCGTTTATCTTTGATCCAGAGTTTGCTGAACACTGCAAAAAAGAGTCTCAGAAGTTAATGAAGGATAAAAACAACCTCTGGCTCTTGGGTTATTTTACCGATAATGAAATGCCATGGCGTTTAAATCTGTTAGATAAATTTCTTAAACTCGGTGACGATGAAGCTGGTCGAAAAGCTGCCGAGGCATGGTTGGTGAAAAATAAAATTAATAAGGATAAAATAACTGATGAAAATCGTTCGGCCTTCTTAGAGTATGCTGCCGATTATTATTTTAGAATCACAACTTCTGCGATACGTGAGGTTGACCCTAATCACATGATTCTTGGGGTCCGCTATCATTCGGTTGCTTACAACTTTCCAGCGGTGTTTAAAGCCGCTGGTCGTTATTGTGATGTTATCTCAGTTAACTATTACTACGCGTGGACTCCTAGTAAGGAGCTTATGGATATGTGGCTGAAGAATGCACAAAAGCCCTTTATTATCACAGAATGGTATGCGAAGGCGGAAGATAGTGGAATGGGTAACACGGGTGGTGCTGGTTGGCTCGTGCATACGCAAAAAGATCGCGGTCTGTATTATCAAAACTTCACGCTTTCACTATTAAAGCATCCGGGTTGTGTCGGTTGGCATTGGTTTAAGTATGCCGATAACGATCCTGATGCCAAAGGAGTCGATCCCTCTAATTTAGATTCTAACAAAGGAATCGTAACATCTCGCTATGTACCTTATCCGCCCTTGTTGGAAGCGATGCGTGAAGTCAATCAGCGCACCTACGGGCTGATTGAGGCCATGGATAAGACGAAATAATTTACTTATCCCACTCGAGGGCACCGCGCTTAATTTCATAAGCGAGCCCAAGAACGAGGGTGAAAAGAAAAACGGCGGTCGCGGCAGTAATCGCAATTCCAGCAGCTAAAAATTCTCGGTAGACCAAGGCCCAGGGCACAAGAAAAACGACTTCGATGTCAAAAAGGATGAAGAGCATCGCAGTCACATAAAACTTAACGGCGAAACGGGGATGGACTTTGCCTTCCGCGGGCAGACCGCATTCGTAAGCTTTATCTTTAATATAATTTCCTTTAGCGCGCTGACCAAAAATGTGACTCGCTGCCAAAATAATGGCGGGCAGCATAAGGCCTAGTCCGGCTTGGATTAAGACCGGAAGGTAGGTTGATAATGATTGGGCTTCAGCGATGACCATTGCAGATAGATACGAAAAAGCCCTTGGCCAAAGTTGCAAGGGCTTTTGTAAAACAGGTAATTATTTAGCGTTTTCGCTCGGCGGACTTAATCTTTTATTAAGATCGGCTGTGGATGTCGGTATTTGCTCCATTAACCAAGAGGGGCATAGAAACTCTGCTTTTTGTCCCACTTGGTTGATTTTATTTTGTGAGTCCGAGTGTTGAGCCCGGACGAAGTATTTAGGCTCTTTGGACTCGGGGTTCGTCTCCCTTGCCCAAGTGGTAGTGATGGAGCTGCCATCAAATAATTCAAAAATGATTACGCTGGATTTTTTGAATGCCTGTTCGGTGGTGGTAATACCTTTTCCTTGAGCATCCGTGATGCGCAGCGTTGCAAGATTGAGTACCAAGTCCTCCACCCAAGGATTTTCTTGGTCATTAAATTTTTTATCTTTGGCCGATCGAGTGAAGACAGTTTTTTGATCTGCAAATTTAAAGGTCACGCCTTTGACGTCTTCAGGTTTAATGGAATATAAAATAGGATTAATCCAAGCAGCGGGGTCAGCTTCGATGTACCCCGTAAAATTCGTGCGTATCGCAGAAGCTTCGCCTTGGATGCGCATGGCATTTCCGAGAGCGTCATCAGTCGGCTTGCCTATTTCCGCAGCAAAGGTCTTTCCGTTCTCACCGGTGATTAAAATTAAAGTGTCGGCAAGGTTGAGTTTTTCGAGACGCTTTGGATTGCTCGTGAGTAGGCCGAAATTTTCAGTTTTTTGAAGAGAGGCAATTAAAGGGAGCAGGCGATTTTCGATATCAGCGGGCAGGTCAAAACGTTCTTTAACTACCCAATCACCATTGAGGTGTTCGATGGTCGATGTTTTTCCGCCACTCTTAATCACGAGGCGGGCCGGGCGATTAAGAATCTCGTTATCGATTAATGGTTTGGTGACAGGCTTAACGTCATCGCTCGATTTATTAATATTTAAGACAACGAGCGTAGTCAGTCCGAGCAATAGGGTGCCCACTAAGAGTGTTTTGTTTCGCATAGAGATTAGGCGCTTTTACGACGACGATAGAGAGTGTAGAGTAATCCGAAGAGGGCTGCGATAGCGGGTCCGATGAGCAGATTGATAATTTGTAGGCGGCGACCGAGGGAGTTGACGTCCTCATTTAGTCCCCGACGAATAATTCTTCGTTCTTCGGACAATTTTTCTATTTCCGTTTGGAATCGTTCGAGCTCTTTCTGTAATTCGGGCGTAATCACCAGCCCTTTGGATAAATCTCCGCCTGAACGTTTTGATATTTCGGTAATCTTGGTATTGGCCGCTTCGATACTTTTTTCAATTTGATCGAGTTTGGATTGGTATTTGATTTGCGCCTCACGTTCGAGATTGGCGACTACTTTGAAGGGGCGGAGTGATGTGCCTTTGGCGCGAAGACTGACTAAGTCGTTACTGCCACCCAAGCTTTCGAGTGCACTTACCACGAACTTCAGATTATCATTAATTTCCTCAGCAACGATTTGCCCGTTCATTTGTTTTTGTCGGACGGTAAAGGGATCTAAAAGAAAATCTGAATCGGCAACGACCAAGAGTTTTCCTGGTTTGGCGGATTCTTTTAAATGCGCTGTCTTTGTGGGTGCCGCGGGCTTTTTGTTATCGGTCGGTGCACCCAAGGGGAATGCGGATGGGAAGTTTCCGGTAAATAGAGCGGCCAAGATTTTCGCGTCTTTATTCACGGCAAAACTCGCGGTAGTTTTTTCGAATGGTCCAGCATTCGCGATGCTGGTAGCGACTGAACCGGAGGTGGCATTCTTAAGCACAATCAACGGTTCCATCTTAATGCGTTTTTCCGCTCCGGAAATTAAACTCATTTTGCCTGCCTCCATGAAAGCAATTTCGCGCAAGGTGGATACCAATATGGAATCTTTGGCAAAGGATTCTGAAGTGACGGAGAAAGCGGCGGGATATTGGATGGGCTGTCCGCGTGAACCGCGAATCGCCACGGAATGTTCCGCATCACCTGTCAGCGCCTCGATGTCTACATGAACTCCCCAGGCTTTGAGTAAGGCGGGATCACTCGCTGCGCCCATGGCCAGCATCGGTGAAACTTGAAAGGGCATACCGCCTTGTTGGTATTTTTGGAAACGTGAGAGCGGGTCGACGGCGGCGAAGATGGAGCCACCATTGAGAAGAAACTGATCGATTGAATAAGCCAGTTTGTCGGAGAGATTATGCGGATGAATTAAAAGAACCACGCTGGTGTCTTTCGGTAATTCTTCTGACTGATTACTTAATGCGGTGACTTCGTAGGTCTGACTTAATTCGGAAATCAGGACATCGGCTGGGCCAGGCTCTTGTTGTCCGCCTTGGGGAAGTCCGGTGGTGATGGCTAAAGTGCTAATCAAGGCGAGCTTGGGTCGATCTAAGCGCATCGCCGAAGTGATTAACTTTGAAATATCATACTCTAGGAATTTTTCACGACTCGGATCAAAAATATTAATTACCTTAATCGTGTCGGCCTGTTGAGCGGTGAGACCTAAATACGCCGTACCATTCAGCGCGCCCATGCCGCTCAAGGCGTAACGCTGGGCACGTTGTTCTTCTTTGGTGTCGGGCTTGGGGTCAGTTAGCACTAACTTAATTTTTCCTTTAGAAGCGGCTACGTATTCGCGAAGCAGAACTTCGATACGACGTGAGTAACTCTCGAGGTAGGGGCGCAATTTAACATCGGAGCGACTCGCGTAGAGCTCGAGCGTGATCGGCTCTTCGATTTTATTTATAATTTTAAGCGAGCCATCGGAGAGTGTGAACGTGCGGTCTTCGGTGAGGTCGGCACGAGGGCTGATAGTGCTAACGAGAAGATTAACAAAGATGGCAGCGGCGATTACCGCAAAAATAGCCAAGAAGGTTTGGAGGCGTGACATGTTAAATTAGCGACGTTCGATGATGATGGTGCTTAAGCCTAGTCCTCCGAAGGAGAGGGTTAAGAAATAAGCAACGGGTCTTAAATCAACGAGACCGAGGGTGAAAGGTTCGAGGTTTCTCCAGAGTCCGAGGCGACGAACTTCTTCGATAATATTGCGCGAGAATAGTCCGCCAATAAATTCATCGAACACGCCGTAGCCAATGAGAACGAGAAGGAAGCAGGCCAAGAATCCGGTAACGAAGGCGATGACTTGATTGCGGGTAAGTGCCGAAGCGATTGACGCAATACCCAGGCAGGCCCCTGCGCAAAGTAATGAGCCGAGATAACCCGAAATGATTACACCGACATCGGGGTCGCCGAGATAACTAATCGTAAAGGCGATGGGTAGGGTGATGAAAAGTGCTGTCGCTAAAAAGAGCCAAGCGGCTAAGAATTTTCCAACCGCCACTTGCCAAACGGAAATGGGCCAAGTGAGTAAAAGTTCGATCGTTCCTTGGCGACGTTCTTCGGCCCAAAGTCTCGCACCAGCAGCGGGAGCGAGAAAAGCCCAGAGCCATGGATGATAGAGAAAGAATCGATCGAGATTAGCGACACCCGCTTCGTAAATATTGCCAACGAAGAAGGCTAAAGAAATCGCGAAGGCATTAAAGACCGCTAAGAAAACGTAGGCTAAGGGCGTGCGAAAATAGCCGGCAAATTCGCGATTGAAAATTGCCCAGACTGCGGACGGTGCACTGGGGGTGGACGGAGAAGATTCAGAAGACATAAATTTAGGCGGTGAGTTTGCGGAAGACTTCGTTCAGGTCGGCTCCACGTTGGAGAAATTTTTCTTTCGATTCATCGCAGCGTACTTCGCCGTGAGCGATGACAATAACGCGAGTGCACAACTCATCGATTTCTTCGAGGATGTGAGTGGAGACAATCACTGCTTTGCGTGAAGCCATTTCTTTAAGGATACGGCGCACTTCAAATTTTTGATTAGGATCCAATCCATCCGTCGGTTCATCCAAAATTAATACTTCAGGGTCGTGAATCACGGCTTGGGCAAACCCGAGGCGCATGCGGTAACCCTTAGAAAGGGTATCTACCGTTTGATGAGCGACTTCATTTAATCGGCACAGTTCGAGGGTTTTCTTAACTCGTTCTGATGGATTGGGAAGATTGCGGAGGTCGGCAGCGAAACGTAAAAATTCTCTGACGGTCATTTCGCTATAGGCAGGAGCACCTTCGGGAGAGTAACCCAGGTGGGTTTTAGCTTCGATAGGATGAGCGGAAATATCAAAACCGGCGACGATGGCTTCGCCGTGATCGGCGCGTAGGTGTCCAGCGATTAACTTCATCGTGGTTGATTTACCAGCGCCATTGGGCCCGAGGAAACCGACGACTTCTCCGCGTTCGACAGAGAAAGAAATCCCGCGGACAGCGTGAATCGGCCCGTAAGATTTTTTTAAATTTTTTACTTCGATGAGCGTCATAAATTAGCGGATTTGTGGAGTACCTTGGGCGGCTAAGCGAATGCCAGATTTTTGAAATCTCTCTGAAATTTGAATCATCAATTTTTCATTGAAGTCCATTTGTTTAGCGAGGTTGGGTTTATACCAATACATGAATCGAATATTAATTGCCCACTCGCCAAACTCCATGACGTGAACGAGGGGCGGCATGCGACGATCGAATTCATCGTGTTTCGCTAAAAGTTCTCGGATGATTTCCACGGCTTCTTTCACTTTCTCGGCGGGCGTATTCATTTCTAAATGCACCAAGTCTTGGGCGCGAATGTAGTCACGACGGG
>JBBAUU010000026.1:0-13533 GCA_040398065.1 Opitutales bacterium
CGGCGTTAGCTCACTTATGCGATAAGATTACTGGTAAAGGTTGGGAAACGAATTTATCGCAACTTAAGAAATTTGATTCGTTGGCCGAACGACCTGATTTCCAGGCTGAGTTTATGGGCATCAAGCGTGCGAATAAAGTTAAGTTAGCAGCGAAAATTAAAGAGTTAGTCGGTGTGGAAGTTTCACCCGACGCCTTATTCGATGTGCAAATTAAGCGTCTGCATGAATACAAGCGCCAACACTTAAACCTTCTGCACATTCTTTATTTATATCGAAAGATTTTAAATAATCCGAATATCAAAATTCAGCCGCGAGTTTGTATTTTCGGTGCCAAGGCCGCTCCTGGTTATGCTTTAGCGAAACACATTATCCATGCGATCAATCGCGTCGCCATGGTGATCAATAACGATTCCCGTGTGCGTGGCATGTTGAAGGTCGTCTTCTTGCCTGACTACCGTGTATCCTTAGCCGAAAAAATTATTCCGGCGGCTGATTTGTCGGAGCAGATTTCTACGGCTGGAAAAGAAGCCTCGGGCACTGGTAATATGAAGTTAGCACTCAATGGTGCGGTGACGATTGGAACTTTAGATGGTGCTAATGTCGAAATTCATGAAGAGGTCGGCGACGAAAACATTTTCATATTCGGATTAGAAGTAGAAGACGTCGCCGAGTTACACAAACATGGTTACTCGCCGCAAGAAGTGCTCAACCATGATCCCGAGTTAGCTGCGATTATTGACTGGCTACGTTCTGACACTTTCACGCCCGAGCAACCCGGTGCCTTGTCACCCGTGGCTGACTCACTCGTTGAAGGTGGCGATCCTTACCTCGTCTTGGCAGACTTCAGAAGTTATATCCAAGCGCAGGAGAAGGTGGAAGTAGCTTTCGCTGATCGACGTCGCTGGGCCGCGATGGCCATCCGTAATGTCGCTCGTTGTGCTAAATTCTCCTCCGATCGCTCGATTAGCGACTATGCCAATAACATTTGGAAGGCGAAATCACTGCCCATTCCTTAATCGATAACTCTGGGTTGAGATTTTACGATTAGGAGTCACCTTACTCCTCAAGTGGGAAAACATACTCCAGTTCTGCTGATTCTCTGTTTAGGCTGTGGTGTCGATTTAATCGCCCAGACTAAGCCCGAGAATCCACGTCTCGCAGGCTTTACCGCGACATCCGAAGGTGGGGTCGAGGGCACGCAGACGATTAAATATGATGAGAACGGAAAAATAATCGAAGCGAACGTCGTTGGTCAGATTCCAGTTTCTCGGCCGGTAGTTCCGGTCAGCAAGCCGGTGGTTGTAAATACAGAGAGCCCTAAGCCAGTTGCACAAAGTCCCACGGTCTCGACTGGTATGACGACGAGTGATGGAAGAAAAGTTCCCTTTGGACTTTCAGGTAATGGAGGAAGTAAACAAGTAGACTCATCGGTAGATTTTAATTCGGCCCTGAAAAATACTACCAAGATGTCGAACGTCGCCGATAAGAAATTTGATACGAACAAAGCAGAGTTAAATTCAAATACGCCGTATTCGCGGGAAAATATTATTACCTTCGATTCTTGGCATGGTAAGTACGATGTCTACGGCCGTAAGAAAGCTGAAGTCGAAGTGGCTGATACTTTTGATCGCGGTGAGTTGAAAAATAAAAATCTCATCGAAGTGAAATCTGTTGAGCGACAAACCGCTGAGCTATCAGGCAGGCTGGCTGAGGTAAAAGGTATCGATACTCGATTACCTAATGATAAGAACAGTCGCTATGATGTGACGCCCTCGAGTCCATCCGACCGAGTCATTTCCAAGACGGTCGATCAGCTATCCATGCAGGATATCAATCGATACCAATTTCGTCGCAACCGTTCCGACGCCCCGGGATTGCCGGTAGTTAAGCCTGGCTCGGATGAGGTTCAAAATAAGAGTGGAAAGCAGTAACGAGGGTTTTTGATTGGCAGAGTGAGTCTAAAAGCCTAACAAATTCGTTTGCCCATCATGAGTGAAGCACCTGCACGTTCCGTTAACAACAAAGTCACCGACTTGGAGGTGAAGGATGCTCACATTATTTTTGAGTCGGTATGGACAAGTCTTGAGCGGGAGATGGGTCGCGATAAACTATTTTTCCCTCGAGAAATTTTCTGGCTCAATGGCGCCCCAGGTGCAGGTAAGGGCACGAATACAGATTTTATTCAACAGTATCGTGATTATGCGGCGGCCCCGATTGTCATCAGCGACTTACTTTCGAGTGCGGAAGCCCGCAAACGTATCGATGCAGGCATGCTGGCGGGGGATCGCGAGGTCGTGGAATTACTTTTCAGAAAGTTACTCGAGCCGCAATTTACCAATGGGGCCATTGTCGACGGTTTTCCTCGCTCGATGGTTCAGGTTGAATGTCTCAAGCATCTCTTTGCACGATTAAATGAGTTACGTCAGGAATTCCGTAGCACCCCGAATGCGATTAAATTTCCTAAGCCTCACTATCACATTTTAGTTCTTTTTATCGACGAGAATGAGTCGGTGCGTCGTCAGCTCATGCGTGGTGAGCAGACTTTAGCTTTTAATAAGAAAGCTGAAGCTGAAGGGTTGCCGTTAGCAGAAGTGCGGAAGACCGATTTAACGGCCGATGCAGCACGTAATCGTTACCGCGTATTTAAAGAGCGCACCTACGAGCCCCTGCAGTCACTGCGCGACATTTTCCACTACCATTTTATCAACGCCCAAGGTTCGATACCTGAAGTGCAGGCGCGGATCATCAAGGAGTTGCAGTACCAGAGCTCACTTGAGCTTTCGGAAGAGACTTACGATATTATTTCAAGCATTCCACTTTCGAATCAAATCAGCCAACACGCTCGTCAGGAACTAGTCTTACGTTTGGATGACTATACGGAACGTCACAAAAAACTTTTCCGCGAGGTGGTAGATTTAATCCAACAAAAGTTCCTCCCGATTATTCAGGCGCATGCGATTTCGGGTCAGGCCCACATCAATAGCGAAGCTGCACTCTTTGAAGACCCCTTAGCGCTGGCGATGTTTATCGATATTTTCTCCGAGCGTGGCTTTCACGCGGTAGTCGATCTTCACCGCATCGAGATTCCAGAATCCTTTGATGTAAAGACTGGACAGATTCAAACCCGCATGAAGAAAGTCTGGCGTGTTTCGATTCGCTTCGTCGGTTCAGAAATTCGTCGCGGCCGTTAAGCCGACACAAAAAAGGCGACTCGAGTGAGTCGCCTTTTTTATGAGTTGATATTAAAATTAACCGATGGCTTTAACGTAGAGTTCGTTGGCCTTTTTCCAGTCGATTACTTTCCAGAAAGCATCGATGTAATCAGGGCGACGATTTTGATATTTTAAATAGTAAGCGTGTTCCCATACGTCGAGTGCCAGAACGGGGTGACCGTTAACGTCGGCCACGCCTTTCATGAGTGGGCTGTCTTGGTTGGGGGTTGAAGTCACGGCGATGGATTTATCGGCTTTCACAATGAGCCAAGCCCAGCCGGAGCCGAAGCGTCCAGTAGCGGCGGTTTTGAAATGAGCCTTGAGGCCTTTTTCGCCTTCGAGTCCACCAAAGGTTTTATTAATCGCGTCAGCGAGAGCACCCACTGGTTCGCCGCCACCGTTCGGGGAAAGTAAATTCCAGAAGAAGGTGTGGTTGGCATGGCCGCCGGCATTGTTGCGGACGGCGGTGCGAATGGATTCAGGAACTTTAGAAAGATCGGCGATGAGGGCGTTCACATCGGTGCCAGCAGCGAAGCTAGGTTCCTTCGCGAGTGCTGCGTTTAAGTTAGTCACGTAAGCATTGTGGTGTTTGCCGTGGTGAATTTCCATCGTGGCAACATCGATGTGTGGCTCGAGTGCGTTGGTAGGATAAGCGAGGGGAGGTAGGGTGTAGCTCATGGAGGTTTGGAAATTGGAGGCGAAAATTTTTAAAGTGCTTAAGCTGAGGGCGAGGACGGAAGATTTGAGGATGAAGTGTCGACGAAGCATTTTGAACCAGTGGTTATTTTGACGAGGGTCAAGCCGAAGGGTTGAAATCTTTCCCGCGCTTTAAATTAAAATAGGCCTGCAGGATTTCACGGCAAGGTTCTTCGAGGATACCATTCGTAACCTCTACGCGGTGATTCAGTTTGGGTAAGGAGTGGAGGGGGGTGGCTCCACCTAAGCAGCCCATTTTGGGGTCACCCCAGGCGAAGACGACGCGCTTTAACCGACTCATGATCGTGGCGCCAGAGCACATTGGGCAGGGTTCTTTGGTGACGTAGAGGGTGCAGTCGTTGAGTCGCCAGTCGCCGATTTTTTTGGCGGCTTGGGTGATGGCTAAAACTTCTGCGTGGGCAGTTGGATCGCCGGCACGTTCGACTTCATTATGTGCAGCGGCAATAATTTCTCCACCGCGCTCAATGATGGCACCGATGGGTACTTCATCAACCCGCCAAGCATCCACGGCTAAATTGAATGCCAGTGACATATAAAATTTATCGTCACGAACTAATTGCGAAGGATGAAGCTTATCGAATGGACAGCTTAAAGGCGGTCTAATTGAGCTCTTTTCACTTTCCATACAGAAACAATCTAAACTTGAGGGTCGCTGGCAAGCGGGGATGACTTTCTTTTATACGAGGTGTTGACTTTGACCCTTTCCTTGCATGGATAGAGCCCACAAGGCATGGCAGAAGAACCCGTTATCGAACTCGAAGGCAAAATCCTACAGGTGTTACCTGGAACCATGTTCCGTATTGAACTTCCCAACAAGCACGTGGTGCTGGGAAGAATTTCTGGCCGCCTCCGCAAAAATTTCATCAGAATCAATCCCGGCGATCGTGTGAAAGTCGAAATGAGCCCATCCGACTTAACTCAAGCCCGTATTATTTTCCGTCTGCGCGATACCGCCCCTCGTCCGCCCGCTGACCAAAAACGCCGTTACTAAGGGTTTTTCTGGGTCATAGTTCCTGCATTTATGGTTGCCCATAAATGCGTGATTTTCTATATACATTAGTAATTAACTAAACATTACGTCATGCCTATCTATAAAAACGTTTTAGAAACCATTGGTCGCACTCCTCTTGTTCGTTTGAACAAAGTGACCGAAGGTTTGGACACTGAGATTTTGGTTAAGCTCGAGTACTTCAATCCTCTCTCGAGTGTTAAAGATCGTATCGGTCGTGCGATGGTCGAAGCCGGCGAGCGCGACGGTCGTTTGAAGCCAGGTGGCACGATTGTTGACCCTACTTCTGGCAATACTGGTATTGCTTTAGCGTTCGTGGCCGCTGCTCGTGGTTACAAATGTATTTTAACGATGCCCGAAACGATGTCCGTTGAGCGTCGCGTTTTACTACGCATGCTGGGTGCGGAAATCGTTTTAACTCCTGGTGCCAAGGGAATGCGTGGTGCGATTGAGCGTGCGACCGCGATTCGTCAAGAAATTGGCGATAGTGCTTACATGCCGATGCAGTTTGATAATCCTGCAAATCCTGAGGTGCATCGTCGCACCACCGCAGAAGAAATTTGGGCTGATACCGATGGTAAAGTAGACGGTTTTGTTTCTGGTGTAGGCACAGGTGGAACTATCACGGGTGTGTCATCAGTACTCAAAGGTCGTAATTCTAAATTCCTCGCCATCGCTGTTGAGCCTTCCGCAAGTCCGGTAATCACCCAGACTCGCAACTCGCAACCCGTCCAACCTGCTCCTCACAAGATCCAAGGTATCGGTGCTGGTTTCGTTCCTAAGAATTGCGATTTATCTTTAATCGACGAAGTCATCCAAGTTTCCAACGAAGATGCTTTTGCGACCGCGCTCGATGTTTCGGCACGTGAAGGTCTCGCGGTTGGTATCTCCTCCGGTGCCAATATCTGGGCATGTCTCCAATTAGCTAAGCGTCCTGAGTTCAAGGGTAAGCGCCTCGTCACGATCGCTTGTAGCCCAAGCGAGCGCTATCTCTCGACCGCTCTGGCGGAGAAGATTCGCGCCGAGGTCACAGCCTTAACCGCATCGTAATCTCAGGTCAGCTGACTCGAAAAGGCGGGCCGCAAGGACCCGCCTTTTTTGTGCCCGGTCACTTTTACCCTTGAAAAGCTTGGTAAACGGATAGATGAACAAATGTTCATATGTTACGAGCCCTTGCCGATTGTAATAATTTTTTCGCCTCCTGTGAACGGGCATTAAATCCGGCACTCGTCGGAGTTCCGATTGTCGTTCTTTCTAACAACGATGGCTGTGTCATCGCCCGATCGAGTGAAGCCAAGGCTTTGGGCATTCCGATGGGCGCACCTTTTTTTCAAGTACGTCGAGTTTGTGAAGCACACTCGGTAAAAGTTTTTTCATCAAACTTTTCGGTCTACGGAGATTTTTCAGAACGAGTGATGGAGGTGTTAGCTAAACAAGCGCGCGACTTTGAATCGTATTCGATTGATGAAGCCTTTTTAGGTTTTCCCGATATGCCCGAAGCAGACGCGCGTGCCTTGGGTCACAGAATTCGTAATGATGTCTTATCGACCACAGGTATTTCTGTTTCCATCGGAATGGGAGCAACGAAAGTTTTGTGTAAGCTCGCTAATGAAAGAGCCAAGAGCGATTCGGAGTCGGGTGGAGTGATTGTTGTTCCGTATTCACCCGCGGGTCGCGAAGAGTTTTTAAAAGGTGTTAAGACACGTGATATTTGGGGCGTGGGTAAGGGTCTGGCCACACGACTGCGTGGTCATGGCATTCTCTCGGCGCAAGACTTAGCAGAGGCGGATCCGGCATTTATTCGACGATTAGCTGGAGTGGTGGGAGAGCGTATCGCTTTGGAATTACGGGGTATTCCTTGTCATGAAATTATTGAAGACCCTGCAGCGCGTAAGAGTATTATGGTCTCGCGTTCATTTGGTCGTCCGGTGAGCGACTTCACTGATTTATCGGAGGCCATTGCCACGCATGCCGTGCGTGCGGCGGAGAAACTACGTCAGGAAAATCTAGCCACCTCAACCGTCACTGTGTTTTTCGGTACTAATCGTTTTAACAAAGACTCAGAACAATACGGCACGAGCGAAACTGAGGAAATTGATTTTCTGACTGATGATATGGGCGTGATTGGTGCGATGGCTCAGCGCGCTTTAAAACGTGTTTTTAAAGAAGGCTATTTTTACAAAAAAGCCGGTGTGATATTAACCGAACTATCCTCGAAGGACGTTGTTCAGGAAACGCTTCCTGGGTTGGGTACAGCGGTACCGTCATCTCGCAATCGTCTGATGAAAGCAGTGGATACCATTAATGCGAAACTCGGTAAGGAAGTGGTGCGACCGGCGAGTACGGGCTTTGAACGTAAATGGAAAAGTAAGTCCGAACAGCTATCAGAGAATTCTCAGACGCAGGAAAAAGTTCTACCGAAAACGAATGGCGTGCCTAAGCGACGCATCCGTTTTCACGAATGATTCGATTACCAAGTGTCAGCTAGGGCGATTAACTTTGCCGAAGCTGCGGTCATGGCGTCATCGCGATCTTTATCACTGCTATTAACGCCTTCGGCATGGACGAAAGTGAGATCCGTGATCCCAATAAAACCTAATATCGTTCTTAAGTATGGCTCTTGAAAATCGTAAGCGGTACCCGCCACATAACCACCGCGTGAAGTAACCACGAGTGCTTTCTTACCTCTCACGAGCGGCACCGGACCTTGTTCGGTAATTTTAAAAGTCATATCCGTACGGACCACTTGATCGATCCAGGCCTTGAGTGAGGCCGAGACATTGAAATTATGCATGGGTGAAGCGATGAGCAGGGCGTCACAGGCTAATAACTCAGTCGCTAATTCATCTGAGTGGTGGAGTGCGCCTTTCATGGATGGGTCATTGAAATCGCCTTTGGCAAAGGCCGCACCAATCCACGCGTCCGAAATAAAAGGTGGAGGGTTATGTCCGACGTCACGATGAATCACTTGAAGCTCAGGATGATTCAGGCGTAAAGCACCAACGAAAGTGGCACTGAGCTTCCGCGTCACCGATCTCACGGTGCGCGGAGAAGCGTCGATGTGCAGCAACTTCATTATGCGTTAACATAATCTGAAAAGTTGCTGAGTCAACGCCCAGACGATTGGCTGGACTAAACTTCCCAGTCTTCGGCTTTAGATTCGAGACTTTTATCTAGGGCGTTAATGACTAAATCTACCGCTTGCGTGGTCGAAAGTTTATCGGTGCGAATGTGTACTTCGGGAGCCTCGGGTGCTTCGTAGGGTGAAGATATGCCTGTGAATTCAGGAATCTCACCGCGACGCGCCTTAGCGTAGAGACCTTTCACATCGCGCGATTCACAGACTTCGAGAGGAGCATCTACAAAGACTTCGATGAAGGCGTGATTAGCTAGGGCTGCACGGGCCTTGGCGCGATCAGCCGCCAGAGGGGCAATGAGTGTGACCAGAGCGATGTGTCCAGCGTTCGCAAAGAGTCCAGCTACCGCAGAGGCACGACGGACGCTCTCCGCACGGTCGGTCGCGGAGAAGCCAAGGTCGCGATTGAGTGCCGTGCGTAAATCATCTCCGTCCACACGGAAAACTTTTTTGCCGGCATCGAAAAGTCGACGTTCCACTAATTCAGCAATCGTGGATTTTCCTGAACCAGAAAGACCAGTGAACCAAATCACAGCAGGGGAGTGTCCAGCACGTGCCGTACGTTCCGCCGCGGTAACTTTTCCTTCACCCGATGTTTTTTCGGTAATTGAATCTAAAATAATTCCGCCGCCATTGATACGTCCTTTGTCTTCAAGGGCAAAGCGACCGGTGATGGCGCATTCACTATGTAAATCGAAAGCAATCGGACGGGTGGATCGAACAATGACTTCGCAAATGGTATCGCGAGGAACCGTGGAAGCTTCGATGGACTCAAGCGATGAGGCGTCGGTAATTTTTTCGATTTTCGCAATGACGGCTTCGACGTTTTGGGTCAGCAGGCGTAAGCGATAGGTTTTATTCGGTTGGAGAGGTTCTTTGCCGAGCCAGAAAATACGGGCACGGAATTCACGACCGACGCGAGGTTGTTGATTCGGGTGAGCGGCGACTTGTCCACGCTCAACGAAGATTTGTTCGCTGAGACTGAAATTAGCGGAATCACCCGTGCCGGCGACTTCGCGGGAAGGGCCTGGCCAATCTTCGAAAGTTCGGACGGTGCTGCGACGGCCACCAGGTTGGAAAATCAGTTCATCACCAGGGCGAATGGCACCGGCTTCGACTCGTCCAGCGATAATGCGGCGATGATCGAAACGATAAATATCCGATACAGGCATACGTAAGGGCAGGCCAGTCAGGTCGTCCTCATGATTAAAATTATCGAGAGCTTCGGCGACGGTTGGGCCTTTCCACCACGACATCTTGTCGGAGCGTTGTACCACGTTTTCACCGTGCTTAGCAGCGATTGGGATGAAGTGAACTGCGGTTAAGCCAAGCGATTTTAAGAACGCGGTATATTCGACTTTGATTTTTTCATAGGTCGACTGATCGTGCTTAATTAAATCCATCTTATTCACGAGCACAACGAGTTGTTTTACGCCGAGCAGTGAAAGTAAGAAAGCGTGGCGACGAGATTGGTCCATGACGCCTTCATTCGCGTCGATCAGTAATAACGCAGCAGAGGCACTCGCGGCACCGGTCACCATGTTCTTTAGGAACTCTTTGTGACCTGGGGCATCAATAATGGCGTAGGCACGTTTGGTCGTACGGAAAAAGATACGGGTCGTATCAATCGTGATGTTCTGCTCTTGTTCTTCTAAGAGAGCGTCGAGCAAGAAGGCATATTCGAATTCCATACCTTCAGCGGCACAGTTTTTACGAACCTGCTCGAGTTTTCCGTTAGGCAGCGAATCGGTATCGTGTAATAAACGTCCGACGAAGGTAGATTTACCATGGTCAACGTGGCCGACGACGACGACGTGCATTTTGCGCATGTCTTCGATGTCAGGTTGAGCTGATTTTTGGACTGAAGAAATATTGGATGTTTGAGACATTTTAAAAAGATTTAAGAATTACATGAAACCCTTGGCACGAAGGGCTTGCATCGAGTTACGACCGACGTGGTCTTGGGCACGGCCCGCACGTTCGCTGACGCGAGTGAGTTTTAATTCCTCAATCACTTCATCAATATTGCTAGCGGGACTATCAACGGGGTGCGTGATGGGGTGGCAACCGAGTGAACGGAAACGTTTTCCATTACGGGCGAAGTAAAGGGTAGGATTAGGAATTTTTTCGCGGCGAATGTATTCCCAAATATCGAGCTCAGTCCACTCGAGGAGAGGCTGTACGCGAACGTGGCCACCTTCGGGAGCGGTGGAGGCAAATTGTCCCCAGAACTCAGGCGGTTGATCTTTATAATCCCAAACACCTTCGGCGGAACGTGGTGAGAACCAGCGCTCTTTGGCTCGAGTAGGATCTTCGTCACGGCGAATACCGGTCACCAGTGCGTCCCATTTAAATTCATCAATCGCCGCTTTGAGCGGAACCGTCTTAAGTTCGTGCGTTACGGTAACAGGATCGTGTGTGGCGTAGCCGATACCGCGACGGATGGCGTCTTCGTTAATACGTACGATTAAATCAATCCCGTGAATCTCTTTCGCTTTTTCGCGAAACTCATACATCTCAGGAAACTCGTAAGTGGTATCGATGTGTAAAAGAGGGAAAGGAATTTTTCCGCAGAAAGCTTTGCGGGCTAACCAAATCAGCACGTTGGAATCTTTGCCCATGGACCAGGGCATACACACGGAGCGGAAATTGGCGAAAGCTTCACGGAAGATGTGAATGGAGGTTTGCTCCAGTCGCGTGAGGTGATCGTTTTGTGCGTTACGTGACATGTTTAATTATTTTTTAATATTTTTAGTGTGAATTCCGCATTCTTTTTTCTCGAAGCCAGGCCAGCGCCCGCCGCGTTCATCGCCGGAATTTGAAATTTGGGTGCACGGCCAGCAACCGATGGAGCGGTAGCCGCGGTCGTGTAAGACGTTGTGAGGTAATTGATGTTCCTTGAGGTAGGCCCAGACCTGTTCGCGACTCCAGTCCACGAGAGGATTGAGTTTCCAGACGTCAGAATTATCAGGTCGAGAGGCCAAGCTGAGTAACGGAGTGGATGCACGTTCGCTGCTTTGGTCGCGACGCATTCCGGTAATCCATAAATCTAAATCGTATAACTTTTTACCGAGTGAATCTACTTTGCGTAACTCGCAGCACTTTTCGGGATTAGTTTTCCAAAGTTCGGGACCGTGGGATACGGCTTGTTGTTCGACTGTTTCGAGCGGGTGTACTTCTTCGATTTGAATATTGAGAGCGGCCTCTAATTTCTTTTTCAGTTCGAGAGTTTCTGGAAAAAGTAATCCTGTATTTAATGTGAAAGCAGGAATTTTCAGTCCCGCTGTCTTCGTTAAATGCATGATGACAATACCCGCGGGTTGAAAACTTGTACCAATGCCGGCACGGGCTCCGAAAGTATCAGCCGCCCAGCGCAAACGATCAACGGGGGCAAAGTTTAATAACTTAGCCTCCAGAGCATCGAGCTGACTGGGATCTGGTACGGGCATTATTTAATTAAGCAGGTGTAGTGGGAGCGGGCCAGACGGCAGCGTCGTTAACCCAATCGCCGAAAGCTTGTCCACTCTTACGCTGTTGGGCGTATTGTTTGAACAGTTCACCGACGGCTACAGGAATTTCATCAAGTAAAACAGACTCTTTCCAGGTGCGTGCTAAGCGAGTGCCTTCGCGGTTTCCACCTAACATGAGATTGTATTTACCAGGTGCTTTACCCACGAGGCCGATTTCGGCGTTGTAAGGACGGGCGCAACCATTGGGGCAACCAGTCATACGAACGACGAGCTCTTCGTTGGCGATGCCAGCGGCGGCTTGCGCGTCCTCGAGTTTAGCGAGTAAGGCTGGGAAAATACGTTCGGATTCAGCTAAGGCCAATCCGCAGGTAGGCAGAGCAGGGCAAGCCATACCGCGACCTTTGATCAGGCCTGGATTGAATACGATGCTGCAACCATGGTCATTCAGAATTTTTTCAATCGCCGCTTTATTTTCTTCTTTGATGTCAGAAAGAATTAAATTCTGTGTCGCGGTTAAACGAAACACGGGGCCGAATTTTTCAGCGATGGCGCGTAGTGCTGTTTTTAGTTTGTAATCACCGGCGTCTTTCACGCGACCCGTTTCGATAAATAATCCGAGGAACCATTGGCCGTCTAATTGTTTGAACCAACCAAAGGCATCGCCTTGACCTTTAAAGATGAAAGGCTTCGCCGCAGGCAACGGAGCGCCGAGGCGTTGGGCGAGTTCGTTGCGGAACCATTCCACACCTTTTTCTTGTAAGACGTATTTGATACGGGCGTGTTTGCGATCGGTGCGATCACCCCAGTCGCGGTGAATAGCAACCACGGCGGTACCGACTTCAATAACCTGCTCGCGAGTGATGAAACCGATGACGTCAGCGAGGCGAGGGTAGGTGAGTTTATTGCCGTGAGAGGTACCCAGTCCGCCACCAACTAAGAGATTATAGCCGATTAATTTACCGTTCTCAACGATGGCCACAAAGCCCATATCATTGGTGAAAATGTCGGTATCGTTATTAGGAGGAATAGCGAAGCCGGTCTTAAATTTACGAGGCAGATAAGTTTTTCCGTAGAGAGGATCGACGGGCGCACCCGAATCATCACTGTCCGCAGGAGGTGGCATATATGGATTAGCTTGGTCAGCGCTCGCACGGGCTTTAGCAACCGTTTCGCCAATGCCTAAATCGAGTGATACGCCATCTACCCAAATCGAGTGATACGCCGTGGTGCGAGGGAGCAGGGCACGAGTGATTGCGAAAGCATCTTCATCCACGGCGACGCCGATGGAATCGACTGGAGGATTGGAAGGGGCAGTGACATTGCGATTCACATCGCCGCAAGTCGCGAGAGTGGAACTTAAAGCTTCGTTGATGGATTTGATTAAATTACCAATTCCTTTTTGGAGTACGCCGTGGAATTGGAAAGTTTGACGAGAGGTGATGCGCAGAGTTCCGTTCGCAAATAAACTAGAGAGTTCGTCGTACACGATGTACTGAGATGCAGGAACGATGCCGCCGGTCTGACGCGTGCGTACCATGACGGAATATTCTTTGGCGACCTTACGCTTATCGCGGTCGTCTTGTTGGTAAATTCCGTGGAACTTAATGAACTGTTCGTCGTCGCCGCTGAAACGATCGAGGGAGGGGTCCGCCAAGGTAGCCTGAATGTTGCCCGATAAATCAGGCTTTTCGGCTTTCATGAATTCGTTCTTGGTGAGTGGTTTTTCCATATTTTTGTTGGTTAAATTTTATACTTGATAAGATTACCAATGATTACATATATAGGGTCAAGTTTAAATTTAATGGTAAACAACAACAGTGGCCGGGTGGTCTTCGTAGGGGCAGGGCCTGGGGCACCTGATTTGATCACTGTGCGTGGCTTGAAATATTTAAGGGCAGCAGATGTCGTTATTTATGACAGTTTGCCGGGTGATGATTTGCTTCAAGAGATCTCGCCGAAAGCTCGAGTGATTTCCGTCGGTAAACGATG
>JBBAUU010000027.1:0-12961 GCA_040398065.1 Opitutales bacterium
GACTGGGTTACCCCACGTCTCTTTGGTGAACCTCAATTTGAAAAACCTATTTTGTTTTACTGGCAAACGTGCCTATCGCAAACGGTCTTCGGTGATAATGAATTTGCTGCACGACTTCCCGGAACTCTCGCTGCAACCTTTTTAGTATTTCTCACTTGGGGAATTGGCCGAAAACTTCTTTCACCTACTGCTGGATTTCTCTCCGCCGTCGTTCTCGCGACGGGATCAATGTTCGTGATCATGTCGCGTATCATGCTGACTGACGTTTCTCATACTGTTTTTATTACAACGAGCATGTTCTGCCTTTGGAGGGCATTCCACGATGAGGATAATCGACTCAAATGGCTGATCACCCTAACAGTCGCCTCTGCCCTCTCCATGCTCACCAAGGGTCCGCAGGGCCTATTCTTTGTTATCATGGCGGGTTTCTCTTATAGTTGGGTTCAAAAACTCAAACAACCCTGGTCGGCAAAGAGCCTAGCTATCTGCATTCCCCTTTGGCTGGTGATTGCGACCCCTTGGTATCTGGCAATGTTCACGCTCCACCAATCGGGCCCCACCGCACCAGGGACCGGCTGGGCTTACTATTGGAATTCATTCTTCGTCCACGAAAACTGGGATCGATTTTTCCACTCCGAACACCAAGGCAACAATACCTGGTATTATTATTTAGAAATTCTTATCGGTGGTACGCTTCCGTGGATTCCTCTCACGCTCGCTGCGATTTGGCAAAATATTCGCACACCATTTAAAGACTTACGCGAACACAAAGGAATTTGTCTGATTCTCTGTTGGCTCATCCCCTCGTACATTTTCATGAATATAACTCAGACGAAAATTCCGAGTTATGTTTTCTTCTTACTTGTACCTATCGCTCTACTCGCTGGTCACACACTCGAGCGCTGGATTAATCACGGTTTCACGCGTCGCGAACTCTGGTTCGTCTCAATTTTCACACTGATTGAAGGTGTGATACTTATCTGGTACACGCCTGCCTTTCATCCAAGATCCATGCCTTTCCTGGCACAGCTTATTGCGCTGGGTGTGCCTTTAACCCTCGCAGGCATTTGTGCGCTTCGCAAAAATACTTTTGGCTGGGTCGCCTTCTCCACCTCATTCAGTCTCATCTTAATCTTCATCGCCTTCTTCTGGATTGAAGACCGACTCGATGGCACGGTGGGCAGTCGCGACATCTGTAAAATCGCCGCCCAGGTCAGAAAACCCAATGAGACACTCATCACTTGCAGCTTCCTGGGTCGTGCAACCAACTACTACTTAAAGGAAAAACCAGCAGCGATATTTGTAAGTTCACCCAAGACTCTAGATGGAAAAGCTAAGAATAACTTCCGCCCATTTTATCCATTCTACTCCTACCACGCCCTACGTCAGATTAAATTAGAAACTGAATTACTTAATTTCGTCCAAGAAAAAGGTTCGGTGCTCTGTATCGGTGAACAACGCGACTTTGAATTACTTAATAATAACAAAGTCTCTTCAGTTAAAGGGCATTGCGAACTTCTCGGTACGACGGGCGAAAAGCCTGGGCGTGCAGTCTTCCGCATCCACGCCCAAGAGTTTAAATCAGCTAAGCCCTGATTAAATTCGCCAGAGTAGTTTAAAGAAACGAATCGTATCACGCAGCGGGCGAATCTTACTCACTTCGCCCTGATAAATAGTTTTCACGGGAACACTGCGAATCAGACCTTTGTCACGAGCGATTAAAATCAAGACCTCTGATTCATAGTCGAAGTGATCGCTCTTGGCTGCCGTAACACAGGGATTCGCGACCGCAATCGCGCGGTAGCCACACTGCGTATCCGGAATAGAACAGCGACAAATCCGACTGATAATCCAGGACATAGTGCGGTTCACCACCCAACGCACCTTAGGCATACCATCGGAATTCGAAAACCGATTCCCTATCACCATCGCCGCATTGGATTCTTTTATCTCTTTTATGAATATCGGGAGATGGTCGGGGTCATGCTGGCCGTCCCCATCCATCGTTATGCCGTAATCATAACCTAGTTCTGCTAGTTTCCTAAAAGCTGTTTTTAGTGCTGCGCCCTTGCCTTTATTAACTTCATGCCTAACCACAATGGCCCCCGCAGCATGGGCTTCATCCGAAGTATTATCAGGCGAACAATCATCGACGACGACGACGGTGGGCACAAAAGACTTAATCGCTTTCACCACGCGCGCAATACGTTCCCCTTCTCGATAAGCCGGAATGACAACCGCAATGCGTGCTTCTTCAGTACGAGGTGACGGCATAGATTAGTTCAGACGAGGACGGTGAACTAAAAATTAGGCGCGTTTTTCGATTGGTACGTATTTACGTTCAGTATTACCAACGTAAATCTGACGTGGACGATGAATCTTTTGCTTGGGTGTTTCCGCAATTTCCTTCCAGTGCGAAATCCAACCAGGCATACGACCAATCGCAAAAATTACCGTAAACATTTCCGTCGGAATACCAATGGCCTTAAGAATAATGCCACTGTAGAAGTCTACATTCGGATAGAGATTACGCTCCTTAAAATAAGGGTCATTTAAAGCCGCATCTTCTAAGCGCATCGCGATGGCTAAGAGCGGATCATTAATTCCGAGAACCTTCAGAACCTTATCGCACTGCGCTTTGATAATCTTAGCGCGAGGATCGTAGTTCTTATAAACGCGGTGACCAAAACCCATAAGGCGAACCTGTTTGGTTTTATCTTTAGCGTCGGCGATAAATTTCGAACCGTCGTCGCCCGAGTTATGAATCTCTTGGAGCATTTCAATCACCGCTTGGTTGGCACCGCCGTGTAAGGGACCCCAAAGAGCACACACACCAGCCGACACTGAGGGGAAGAGATTAGCCCCGCCCGAAGCCACCATTCTTACGGTCGAGGTCGAACAGTTCTGTTCATGATCCGCGTGTAAAATAAGGATTAAATCGAGTGCACGGGCGATTTCAGGATGGATCACGAAATCGGCGTTCGGCTGCGAAAAGAGTAAGTGTAGGAAGTTCGAGCAATAATCTAAACCTGGTTTAGGATAGACGGGAGGTTCCCCTTCTTTGGAACGGTGAGCTAAGGCTGCGAGAGTACGAACCTTCGAAATTAAAACTGCAGCCGTTTCGTCAAACTTAGCTAAGTCATGGGCACGCTCGTTCGTTCCCAATTCAGGATAATAACAACCGAGAGTATTCAGAGTCGCCGACAATACGGCCATCGGGTGGGCGTTGCTTGGGAATCCGCTCAGTGCGATACGCAGGCCTTCGTGAATTTGTGAATTATCGAGAATGCGTGCTTTGAACTTTTTGATTTGTTCAGCGGTAGGCAGCTCACCGTAAATTAATAAGTATGCTGTTTCGATGAAGGTAGATTTCTCAGCCAGTTCTTCGATCGAGTAACCACGGTAACGAAGCAGACCTTTATCGCCGTCGATGAAGGTGACTTTCGATTCACAAGCGCCCGTGTTCGCGTAACCATCGTCAAAAGTTACATAGCCCGTCTCATCGCGTAATTTGCGGATATCTACAGCTCGTTCGGCCTCAGTGCCTACGATTACTGGGAGGACAATTTCTTTGTCATCCAATTTAAGAATAGCATTTTTTGAGCTCATGACGGTGATGGGCCGCCATGGGAAGACCCTTAGCGGTTCACTAAAGTCAGAAAATTGCGGTAGATTTGCAAGCCTTTGACCTGACTTTTCTCAGGGTGGAACTGCGTCGCCAATACCCTCCCCCGCTTAATTCCGCTCACAAATCGGCCAGCATAATCAGTCTCGCACCAAACCAGCGACTCGTCGGTCTTCACGAGACGGTAACTATGGACAAAGTAAAAGGGCTCGCCCTCGACCTTTATACCCTCGGTGAGCGGTCCGGATTCTCTAAAAATCGCCTCATTCCAACCCATGTGGGGAATGCGTAAGCGAGGCTTTGACTCAAAGCGCGAAATGACTCCCGGGAAAATCCCTAGCCCTGCGCGATTACCTTCTTCGGATTTTTCAAATAAGGCCTGCAGACCTAAACAGACTCCGAGAAAGGGTTTATCAGATTTAATCCACTCCTTCAAAAAACTATCGAAGGATGTGCGACTCAAACAATCCATACAATCGGCAATGGCACCCTGACCTGGAAAAACGACGGCATCAGCTTTTTCAGCGTCGCGT
This sequence comes from Opitutales bacterium, assembly GCA_040398065.1. GTDB lineage: Bacteria > Verrucomicrobiota > Verrucomicrobiia > Opitutales > UBA953 > UBA953. The sequence continues at coordinate 4,159 of JBBAUU010000027.1, forward strand.
GGATTTGACGCTAAGAACGCATCCGCGCCCACGGCAATTAAAGCACGACTCACACTGCGCAAATTGCCCATGCCATAGTCAATCACCGCAACACGAGGACGAGGCTGAGAATCCGCAGTGCTCACAACTTAAGCAAGTGTACCTTTAGTACTAGGCACGCGTCCATCTTGACGTGGATCAATTTCGACAGCGGCGCGTAAGGCTTTGGCAAATGCTTTAAATAAGGCCTCGGCGATGTGGTGAGGCTCTTCACCGTACTCCACTTTTAAGTGCAGATTGCAGCCTAAGGAATTCGCAACGCCTTGGAAAAATTCGCGGACTAACGCGATGTTGAAATCCTTGACCATGAAATTAATGATGTCTGCTTGATAGACCAGCATCGAGCGATTGCTTAAATCAATCACGCAACGAGCCAAGGTTTCGTCCATCGGTAAAATAAAGAATCCGTAACGACGAATTCCCGCTTTGTCGCCGAGGGCTTCTTTGATCGCCGATCCTAAAACTATACCCACGTCTTCAACAGTGTGGTGATAGTCTACATCGGTATCGCCCGAAGCTTTAACTTTTAAGTCGATCATCGCGTGACGACTGAGCAACGTCAGCATGTGGTCAAAAAAGGCCACCCCGGTGCTGATTTCGGATACGCCGGTGCCGTCGAGATTTACGGATAAATCTATCTTGGTTTCGGCGGTATTACGTCGAATCGTCGCTTGGCGAGTTCGTGCAGTCATACCAAATAAATCATCGCTCTAGGGCTAAATGTCAACCTCACCCTTCCGACCAAGCCCTAGCGACCTTTAAAAAAGCGTCCATTTCTGCATCCGTTCCCACGGTTATTCTTAACGACTTTTCCGTTAAGGGATGATTCGGAAAGCGACGTACTAAAATTTTACGCTCCTTCAAAAAGTTAAACGCTGACTCCGCGGTGGCACTCGAAAATTCCTGCGTCTTACTTCGCGGTTTAGCTAAAATAAAATTTCCTAACGAAGGATTAATCTTCCAACCCAACTGAGTCAGTTCGCTAATGAGTCGCGTACGCGTCGTTTTAATTTTGGTAATATTTTTGCTCAACCAGTCACCATCTTCCAACGCAGCAACGGCGGCAACCTGTGCCAATCGATCGACATTATAACTGTCTCGTACACGATGCAGAATCTCCGCCACCTTCGATGAACAAAGCGCATAACCCACACGCATTCCAGCCAAGGAATAAGACTTTGAAAGTGTGCGGGTGACCACGACGTTCGGGTATTTCAACGGCAAGTGTGTGCAATCCTCCTCGGCGAAATCTGCATAGGCTTCGTCGACAACTAAAATACCTGAGAAGGCTTGAGCCAACTCTTCGACTTGTTTAGCCGAAAAACAAATTCCCAATGGCGCATTGGGATTAGTCAGGAAAAAAATCGATGCCTTAGAATTTACCACTGCGTTTATATCCAACGAAAAATCTGGAGTAATCGGCACTTTCACGACTGAGGCACCTTGAATCGCCGCAATGACAGGATAAAGCGAGTAGCTCGGATCCAACATACCAATCGGGCGATTTAAATCCGCGTAGGATCTTACCAATAAATTAAGAATATCGTCCGACCCATTACCTGCGACAATGTTATCGGCGTTAGTGCCATGCAATGCGGCTATCGCTTTACGCAACGGTGCAGAATCGGGCGATGGATAAAGTCTTAGCGCTGCACCGTCGGTTTCTAAATGCTTTTTAATCGCTTCAACCACACGCGGACTGGGCGGATAAGGATTTTCGTTAGTATTTAATTTAATCCAACCACCACCCTGCGGTTGTTCGCCAGGGACATAACCCTTGAGCGATACGATGTGCGGATTGGGTAACGGCTCCGATGACATTAGCGTAACTTTAATTTTGTTTGGGTAAACTCGTTCATCAGACTTTTAATCTGCGCCGTCTCGGTCATCTTCAGCACGCTCTCCGCGAGTGATTTTAATTCAGCCTGCGAAGAGTGTCTTAAAATAAATCTTACTTCAGGAATCGCTGAAGGCGTCATGCTTAATTCATTAACACCCATTCCAATGAGTAAAGGTGCCCAGAGTGAATCACCGGCCAATTCTCCACACACTGCGGAAACGACATTGTTCTTTTTTGCGGAAGTAAAAATCTTGTCCATCGTGCGGATAAAGCCAGGGTGTGCGGGCTCATAAAGCGTGGCGACTCTTTGGTTACCACGATCAACCGCTAGTAAATATTGGACTAAATCGTTTGTGCCCACACTGAAGAAATCGACTTCTTGAGCCAATTCTTCGGCCACCGCCACCGCTGCGGGAATTTCAATCATCGCACCCAGACGGATTACTTCTTTCGGCGTCACGCCCTCACTCGCTAGTTCGGTGGCAACTCCGCGGAGAAATTCTTTGGCTTTACGTAATTCCTCGAGACTTGAAATCATCGGGAACATAATCGCTACTGGACCTAAGAGAGCGGCACGAAGTATGGCGCGTAATTGTGCTCTGAAGATGTCAGGTCGATCTAAGCATAGTCGAATCGCGCGATAACCCATGAATGGATTCGCCTCGTCTGTTAAATCACCTACACGTTTGTCGCCGCCTAAATCGAGTGTTCGGAATGTGATGACTTTGCCGTTCGCTTGCTTAACGACCGCGGCATATTCTTGATATTGTTCCTCTTCTGACGGCCAAGCGTCGAGACGTAAGAATAGGTTTTCAGTACGATAAAGCCCGACGCCATGTGCGTAATATCGGGTAATATCTTCCATGTCTTCTGGGCCACCGATATTGGCTTGAAGACTAAAACTTGCGCCATCGAGGGTGCGATCGGGCATGCCGATTTCTTTCATCACGCGGTCTCGACGATTCTGAATGGTAAGTTCTTTTGCCTGATAGCTCTCAATCGTCTGCGCCGTCGGATTAATGAAGACTAAGCCCATTTCACCATCCACTAAAATAACGTCATCCTCATTCACGGCATCGAGCAATCCGCGCACGCCGACCACGGCAGGGATTTCGAGTGAACGGGCCATGATTGCCGAGTGGCCGGTGCGTCCGCCCTCTTCAGTCACAAAGGCGACCACGCCATCGGTCGGCAAGGTAGCCGTTTCCGAAGGTGTTAAATCTTTAGCAACGACCACTTGTTTATGTAAAGGTGTACCGATGCGTTGCGGACTCATACCGACCAACTGATTCATCACGCGACCGGTTACATCACGAATATCGGATGCACGCTCGCGGAGGAAATCATCCTCCATGTTTTCAAAAATATCGATGTAGCGTTGCGCCACTTCTTGGAAACAAAATTCTATATTAAAACCACTTGAACGAACTTCCTTCATCACTTCATCAAGCAAAGCGACATCTTCTAAGACCAATAAGTGGGCGTCGAAAATCGCGGCTTCGGATTCACCTAATTCGTTAACTACTTTATTGCGAAGGGTGGTAATTTCGTGACGCGTGGCGACGAGGGCTTCTTCGAATCTACGAATTTCTGCTTCAGGATCCGAAACCTTCACGCACGTAATTACCGCCATCCCTTTTTGAAGTAAAAAGACTGGACCACGGCCAACACCGGGAGCCGCGGCGATGCCCTTGAGACGAATTTCTGGCCTGGACGGTTCGGCCTGCATGCTGGCATTAGCACACAAGGCTCACGCTAATAGGCAAGGAGGATTGTTATGCCTCGGTGGGCTCGGAATCATCCACCGGCGAGCCCAGATCGTTGTTATCAAATTCCGACATGCCCACGTCAGGCATTTCATCTGGTTCGGAATTAGCCAACATTTCACTTGTTGAAATTTCATCCACAAAATCATCAGCCTCATCACTCAACGCCGCGCTGAGGTTATAAAGTACTCCGCTGTACTCCGCCGGTAACGTCACCCGGAGTTGCACAAAAACCAAAGCGATCAAACAGGCATAAGACGCTACTTGGCTCATGCGTTTAACGTAAACCCGCAACCAGGCAAAAGAGAGATAGGCCTGCTTGGTTTTGTCAGCAGCCAGACACTTGTTCATGGCCTGATGTAAACGAACCTTGGCTTTGAAACGGTTTTTAAAATCCGCAGATTCTTTGATTAACTCCAATAAACGCGCCTCTTCTGCCCGAGAAATATTTCCGTCGAGATAGCGTTCTACTAAATTTTCAAATTCCGCAAAACTCACTTTAAATACTCATCTCCCATGAGTTCGCGTAAGGCCTCCCGGGCACGGTTGATTCGACTTTTAACCGTACCGATTGAAAGTCCGAGCTCTTCAGCAATGTCTTCATAAGACATATTTTGAATATTACGCATGGTCAGTATTAGAGCATGTTCGGGCTTTAATTGTTCCATGCAGTCGGCAACTTTTTTAACGAATTCATTCTGCTGGGCTTCGTGACCTGGACCCTGTGCGCCGTCCGACAAAATATCATGCAAGGTTGCCCCAGCATCTTCTCCAATGTCAGCGTCTAAGGACATCGACTCATCGCGCTTACGGCGGCGCCAGTACCAATAGCGATTTCGAGCTAAATTAGTTCCAATTTGATAGATCCAAGTCGAAAAACTCGCATTTCCACGAAAGGTCGCGAGGGCACGATGGGCACGAATAAAAGTATCTTGGGTAATCTCTTCGGCGTCTTGGCTATTTCGTAACATCGAAAAAACCTTCGCGAAAATTCTCTCTTGGTATTTTATCACCAATTGATTGTAGGCATCCAAATCACCCTTGCGGGCACGATCTAGGGTAAGCTCTTCTGATTCATTATCCATAATTAGGGGTAATTAATGGTGGGGGTATCTGAGTATAGTACTGACATCCTTGCAGAATTCAACTGCTCTCTTTAGTCTATTTTACGCCCTAAAGGACCCATGTTTACCTCCAGTAAGAAGAAAGCCATCGTGCAGTGGTACAATTGCACCCTAGGCACTAAGGGCAGCTTTGAATCCCTCCCCGCCAAACTCCCTGCGGAGAGTCTTTTGCCATCCATTATTCTTACTAAGAATTCTGATCATATTTCTATCGAATCAGTCGCCGGTAAAAAGATTTTTGTGAATGGAAATTTGCTGATTAAGCCTACGCCGATTTCCGAAACAACGACGCTGCAATTTCCCGATTCACTCTGGGTGATCAGTCCAAATCCCGAAATCGATTTCAGCGAAGTAAATAATACACTCTGGACGTTGTTCGATGCTTCGACTGGCGAAAACATTGGTCAATATCCACCTAATCATCTTTTGAATGCAGCCCAGCAAATGGGTCGTGCCCCCGAAACGCTCGCCTGCACTCCCAACGGTTTAGAAGTGGGTTTCAATCTTTCTCAGATTGCGAGCCACCTCAGCCCACACGAAGAAAATTTTGCACCGACAAAATCTTCCGTAACTTTAGCTGAAGAAAAAAATAAGGGCAGCCATAGTTGTCCGGTCTGTTGGACACGATTTAATCCAGGCGACGCTCTCAGCATCGCCGTCCACGAAGATTTGCGCGGTGATCCGATTCTCGGGAGCGATGCCCGACTGCGTTTCCACCCTACCCGTTTTAATGATCAGGGACTGGCACTCGACCCCATGGGCCTCGCTTGCACTGACATCGCCTGCCCTCATTGCCGCCGCCAACTCCCCCCAGGCTACCTCGATATGCCCCACCAGATTTTATCCATCGTGGGAGCCCCCAGCGCTGGTAAATCGTATTATTTAGCCGTACTTACTAGAATTCTCCAAGAGAAGCTGCCGACTGACTTCGGACTGGCCTTCAAGGACGCCGACCCGACGGGTAACCTGCTGCTCAATCAAATGCGGAACTCCCTCTTCTCCGCCACCACGCCTGAAGAAGCTCTCCTTGGCAAAACCGCCCTCGAAGGTGCTACCTACGAGAAACTTCCGCGACTCGGACGCATTGTCTCTCTCCCCCGTCCGTTTATTTACACACTCAGCGTTCCCAGCCAAAAACAAAAAGAGACTTCGATTATTTTCTACGATAACGCCGGTGAACATTTTGAGCCCGGGATCGATATCCATGACTCACCTGGCGCAATGCACGTCGCCACCTCAGCGGGACTCATCTTTCTTTTCGACCCGACCGCAAATGCTCGCTTCAAAGCAAAACTTGTCGGCGTCGACGACCCACAACTTTCCATTAAAGGACGCGTTGATCAGCAAGATACCATTCTTGCTGAAATGGAAACACGGATCAAACGCGTCATGGGAATTTCCCAAAAAGAACGTATCGCCACTCCTTTAGCGTTTGTCGTTGGCAAGTGTGACACATGGCAATTCCTCCTCACGTCGCCACTCGAGCCAATTCTACAAAACGGAAAAATCGATCTCGAAGCTGTTCATCGCAATTCCGCCCGCGTCCGAGAAGTTCTCGTTCAACTCTGCCCTGGACTCGTGGCCACCGCTGAATCTCTCACCAAAGAAATTCGTTATTTCGCTGCTACTTCGTTTGGACATCAACCCGTGGTCATATCCGAAGGCCCCAATAAAGGTCGTATCGCACCCGACCCTCAAAAACTCGCGCCCGCCTTCGTCGAAGCCCCTGTTTATTGGCTCATGCATTTAGCTTCGCCTGAATTGATTCCTGGAAAATAATTTTATGCCCCTGCAACTGATATTCACTTCCGCCCCACGCGGCCTCGTGGCTGGGCGTTCGGGATATTGCACCGTGGCACGTCATCGCTCGATTCCCGATCGACTCGCCCAAATTTTAGAATCACTCGGCACCCCTCATCAAAATCCGCAAGGTGCCACTTACACTTTTCGTATCATCGAAGCGAGTAATGCGAATTGGTTTGTCTTGTCACGATTCGTGGCTCGCGGACTGGACTACTCACAACGCGACAATCGTCTCGCTCAGCATTTAATTTTCACCGCCGAAGAAGCTGCCGTCCTCCCACCACCCGCAGCCATTGCATTTCGCTGGAATGGTTGGTTAAACGAATGGACTAAAGAACCTACTTGGCTAACGGAAGACCCACGCCCGCTGATACTCGATAATGCTCCTGCACTTCGCCCTGCATCAGGATGGCGCGAATTTTCAGGCACCGGTGCGAAAGCCGCTTGGTTAGTGAATGAAGTTGGTCCCGCAACACTTTGCCTCACCCAACCACCCGAAGATAAAATCCTTCTCCGTCTCTTAGCAGAATCTGCAGCATTATTAGGGCAATCGGCATGGTACGCTACCTTCACCACAAATGTGATCGTTACTGGTTCAGATGGATTTCATTGGGCAGTCGGCTCAGTCGCCGGCCGACCCGAAATCAATCTCAGTCAAACCCAGCAACTCCCCGCCCCTACTGGCGAACTCGCAGTCCAAGCAGCCACGGGAAATACCGCACCTACGCGCGTTCGTTCCGCGACCGAAAAAAATAACCCTCCGGAAAATAATTCTCAAACTAATCGTTCCAAACTGCCCTGGAATATAATCATTATTTTCTTCGTTGTAGGAATTTTCACCATCATTGCCGCTCTTGTGATCGGTGCGTTCAAAGACAGTTCTGCCAAAACTATCGCACCCAACAAACAAACAGCTCCCGCTATTAATACCACACAAAGCAGCGATATTTACCGCAGTAATATTGCAATAAAAGGGGTCGCCAGTTTTCTCGACAGCGAAAAATATGTCGATGCCGGCAAACTCTGGCTCGAGAGTGTAAATCTTTCCCCGAACTTCGCTGATCGTTATCGCGAGCAGTACTTAAATCGTATTACTAAAAACTACGCGGAAAAAACAGCGGCTCAACTTTTACAACGTCTCACCCTGCCCAATCTCGAACGCAATATTGTCACAGAAATTGCCGAAGACGCGGCCACCGCTGTCCGCATTGGCACGGAGTTAAATATTCCAGTCGATGCTAACTGGAAAAAGTTAGTGAACGTAAATGAACAAATTCAGATTATTTCTCAATTAGACGCTCGTCCGGTTATTTTAATTAGCGGCAACTGGCAAACGACCGATCTCGGTAAATCTGCTCCCTCTTCCGCCGAATTTAAATTGAGCAATGCGGGTGCGGAAAAAATTCTGAAATTTATTGAGTCCACCAAGGTCACACCCGAACTTTCGCTGAGCGCACGAGTGCGTTTGCTTCCCTTAACCAGTTTTCACCAACGCGATGATCGCACCCCTTACACGACTGCTGAAATCCGTCGCGGCGGACAAAACTATTGGGTAGAAACTAATGGCACTGCGGGCACGGCCCCGATTATTCTAGGGATTGGACCTAAGAAAAAATCGCTCGAGCTTAATTTCTCGGATGGCACTGCCACCGGTTTACAGGAACAAAATCGATTACTGGAAATTGTTCTGGCGGATGGCACTCGCCAGTGCATCGCCCTCATTGCCGATTGGAAAAAAATCAAACCTTTGAATCTCGGCACCTGGGCACTCGAAGTAGATAAAGACACTGGCGTAGTTCATGCTGCCGCTTGGGCCGAAATTGCCTTACGCGCTTTTCAGCCTGAAGCCGGAATGGTCGGACTCTATCCCGACGGACACGAATTCCCAGATCGCGACCTCGCCTCCATCCGTGCCACGCGTTCGCTCCTCGAAACCGATTTACTCCGTAACGAATACAAAGAAAGTACGCGCATCTCGAACAAAGAAATCATCAAGTCGCGCAAACAATTCTTTGCTCAAGGTGATTATATCAACGCCGGACGTCCTTGGTCGCTCATCATCGTCAGTCCGAAGGGCGACGCCGGTGCCACCCTCATTGAGTTTCAATAAGCCGAATGCAAATTGATAAACTCATTGCACGGATTCGCGGACAACTCGAAATTGGCACGCCCGACCTCGAAGCGCGCACCTTAGCCAGTGAGTACACCGCGCTTTGCCAACGCGCCCGTGA
>JBBAUU010000028.1:0-12832 GCA_040398065.1 Opitutales bacterium
CTCACGCGGACGGTCTTCTGAAATCATCGAGCGACAAAAAGCCTTCGCCCGATAAAATCAATTACACGAAGACCCTAGGGATTACTTCTTACCGTGATAGCGTGCTAAAACCTTACCATAAGTCGGCGTAAGACTTTCGAGCGAATCCACATTCATACCGAGATCTTTAATCAAGCCATCGCGCAGACCGTAAATCCAGCCGTGGACTTGTATTTTCTGTCCACGCGCCCAGGCATCTTGAACGACACTGGTCTGGCAAATATTTAAAGCCTGCTCGACCACGTTAAGTTCACATAAAGTATCTAACTTGGCTGGCCCTAAAACGCTTTCCACTGCGAGGGCATGTTTGTGGTGCACATCACGAATGTGACGCAACCAATTGTCGATGAGCCCCAATTTACGTCTCTCGAGGGCGGCTTGCACACCACCGCAACCGTAGTGACCGCAGACAATGATGTGTTCAACTTTCAGAGCTTCGACGGCATATTGTACCACGGAGAGACAGTTTAAGTCCGAGTGCACAACGACATTGGCGACGTTACGGTGAACGAATAATTCGCCGGGGAGCAGACCTACGATTTCATTCGCAGGAACACGACTATCGGAACAACCAATCCAAAGATACCTTGGGCTTTGTTGCTTAGAAAGAATTTCGAAAAACTCTGGCTGCTTGCGTCGAATTTCTTCTGACCAGTTTTTGTTTTGGATGAACAAATTTTTGATTTCAGCCATAACAATGAATTGGTCTTGAAGGGGTCATCTGGCAAATAAATTTCCTAGACCAACGAAAGACGGCAATAGGAGGCCTTATAGGCCATTTCTCCACACCCAGCAGATTGTTTTTTGTTTTTTGTCCAGACACAGCGTGAAACCTCCGCTACACTTAGGTGTTATACTATTATGAACTTATTCGTCTTAACCCTCTTTATTGCCGCCGCCGCAACCGACCCAGCTGCGCCTGCTACGACGACGCCCAAAAAGAACTCCAAGAGCACCGCCACAATTGTCGCCGATCCCAACGCTAATCCAGATGCCGCGGCTGCAGTTCCTAAATCTAAAAAAACTAAAGCAACCAAAGAAGCACCTGTCTTAGTAGATAATGCCGAGCCAGCGTCGATTGTCGCCACTTCGATTGATGCCGCGACGCAGATCGCCAACGATGCCGCTAAAGCCGCCCTCGAAGAAGTTGCTAAATTATCAGCCATCGGAAGTGACACCGATAAATCCAGTTCCGCCGGTTCAGTCATCAAGGCTCAAACCGTGGGCGCGGTGACCGACGGTGCGGTTGCGGTAGCTAAAGAAATTAAAAAGCCCAAAGCGAAGAAGCCAGTTGAAGATGCTAGCACGACCGATGAGGCCGCACCCAAACCTGCGAAAAAATCTAAGGCTAGTAATTCCGACGCCGACGCTCCGGCCGATAGTCCTGCTAAGAAAAACTAGGCGGTTACTTGCCTAGAATTTCGCGAGGGCTGGAACCGTTTTCAGGTCCCACATAACCGCGATCGTGCAAGATATCCATAATGCGGGCGGCTCGATTGTATCCGAGTTTTAAGCGACGCTGTAACATGGAAACGGAAGCCCGCTGAGTTTCTTTAATGATCGACCAGGCTTGAGCGACCATCGGATCGTCTCCGTCTTCGCCATCCCCTTCGCCGCCTTCAAAGTCTTCACTAGAGCCCTTCTCAATGGCCTCAACGACCTCTTGAGCAAACTCGGGTGATCCATTCTTATCATTAATATAATCAACAATCGCAGATACTTCCTGCTCACCGACGTAAGCACCTTGGACGCGATTTAATGAAGCACTACCTGGGGGAACGAAAAGCATGTCACCGCGACCGACTAAAGTTTCTGCACCGCTACGATCCAAAATAGTTCGTGAGTCGATGTAAGAGGTAACCTTGAAACCAATACGCGTCGGCAAGTTCGCTTTAATCAATCCCGTGATCACATCGGTTGAAGGACGTTGTGTCGCCAACACGAGGTGAATACCGGCCGCACGTGCTAACTGTGCTAAGCGAGCAATCGAAGTTTCCACTTCTTTTGCTGCCGCCATCATCAAGTCAGCCATCTCATCGATAATACAAACGATATAAGGTAATTTGGTGGTCGGTATGGAAATACCATCATCGATAACCGATTCAGCTGCTTCGCGTGCCGCTGCTTGCTCTTCTGCACTGAGTGGCAATTCCTCTTGTTTAGGAAGCCCTGCTTCTTTTTTAATTTTCGCGTTAAAGCCGGTAATATTTTTCACGCCGCACTTCGCAAAAATTTTGTAGCGACGTTGCATTTCAGCAATCAACCACTTAAGCGCCGCAGGCACTCGACGTGGATCGGTTTCTACCGGAATTAAAAGGTGGGGCAGTTTAGAATAAACCTGTAGCTCGACCACTTTGGGGTCGACCATGATGAATCTCAAATCCTCTGGTGTACAACGATACAACATGGAGATGATAAATGAATTGATACAGACCGACTTACCTTGACCCGTCGCACCAGCGATTAAGCAGTGCGGCATCTTAGCTAAATCCTGAATCACCGGTTTATTGGTCACACTATCTACGCCCAAGACTACGGGGATTTCCATCGTCGATTCGGTCCAAGCCTTTGACTGAATGATTTCGCGAAGCAAAACATCCTTACGGTGTTGATTAGGAATTTCAATTCCCACGGTGCCTCTACCTGGAACCGGTGCTAAGATACGAACTGACTCCGCCGATAAATTCATCGCGATATTATTCGAGAGATTGGAAATCTTCTCTACGCGTACTCCAGGAGCAGGTTTAATTTCATAGCGGGTGATTGAGGGACCTTGTTGAATTCCAACATCAATGCCTGCTTCGGGATCCACGGGTACCACCGAAACTTTAAATTGCGTCAGCGTTTCAATCAAATCACTCGCCCGCTTTTTAAAATCTTCGACTGGAATTTCTTTATCTACCACGGGCTCGTTGAGCAGACTGATGGTTGGGAAAGTGTAATCGCCTTTTTTCTTCGGCTGAGCCGAGGCCGAAGCTTTTTCTATTTTATCAGTTCGAGTAACCGCAATTTTTTGCGCACCCAATGCGGTTAAGATAGGGACCTGTACTTTAGGAGCTGGGGCAGGCTCAGGTGCCACGGGAGTAGTTAATCCGGGCGAAATTTTTACATCATGGGTTGAAACCACAGCAACAGCCGGAACCTCTTCATCCTTTTCAACTTTTTTGACTTCAGGCACGACTACGACTGGCGCAGCAATCTCAACATTCTTAATCTCCATTTGCTTACGACGCAGTTCCGCAACTCGTTCAGCTCTTTGTTTACGCTCTAGGGCTTCGCGTTTCGCAGCCTCTTTGCGCTCCGCATTCCAAGCGCCAAACATATCTCTAAGTTCCGAGATCCAGGCTGATAAAGTCGCCTTAGGATCATCCGCTAAAACTCCCAACAAACAAAATCCGTAAGGGAAAATAAGAATCCAGGCACCGTAGTCTCCTAATACGGGTTGGCAGAGTTGCGTATATAAGAATTCACCTGTGACGCCACCCGCTCCACTCGAATCAAAAGCGCCCGAGGTAGGTCCACCCAAACTCATCGTAATCACGGGCGCACCTAAGATAATACAGGCTAGCATTAACGAAGTTTTTGTTGGCCACAAGGTGTGTGCTCGGTGATTCAAGGAAAACCAAGCTGCCGCGAATAAAAACGTCGGAATTAAAAAAGCCGTATAACCAAATAAACTAAATAAGATAACTGCAACCGTCGCCCCGAATAGCCCACAGGGATTATGCTCTGTGGCGACATCTGAAGAGGCCTGCAATTGAAACTTCGTTTCTATCCACTGCGGAAATAAAGTTTGATCGCTTTTACTGTGAAAGACCATCGCCACCAAAATGAAGACGCCGACTAAAGCTAAAACAATAGCGAGGACGGGATGACTTTCACTGGCGGGCTTAGCTAAAGTAGCGGAACGCTTACGAGCGGGTGCTGGCATAAAATAGTTTATTCAAAAAGATTACCTTGGGCAGTCGTGTCCTGACGTGGTAAAACAGGATCGGTCGAGAGGTGACGCGGTGGTCTAGTTACTCGCGCTGCTAGAACGCGGGAGCGTTCTTGGGCCAAGCGTTCAACCGATGAGGTCAGCGCATGACGAATCCACTTAGGGGTAAAACCATTCGCAGAATAATCACATGGACCATAACCATGGACGCGGCCGGATTGTAAGAGCGCGTCATTCTGGGCGAATTCGGCCTGATTTTCCTCAACATAAACCGCAAAAGCTTTGCCACCATTTTTGCGCAGTAATGAAAAGGCTGGGACGTCGCTTGGGCCATCAGCAATATAAATCATATTAGCAAACGGAACCCGACGATCTTCTGGGTGGACCACCGCATTCACATCAATCGTGCTGTCTTTATTAGTTCCTTTATTAATCTCAAAAATAAATCGGGTCTTAATGGTGTTATCGACCATCGCCGCTACTTGCGTGATTTCCGAGGGTAACTGTAAATTAAGTTCATCCTGTTTCGTGAAATGAGGAGGCAGGGGTTCTTCTAAAAACTCACAGCCGTAAATTCCATCGCAGTGTTGAGCTAACTTAGTTCCACGAATCATCTCCGCTAAACCGGTGCTGACAATATAATGCTCTAAGGTGACTTCGAGATTATGTTTTTTTCCAAGCTCGATCACCATCTCTTTAAGCGCTGGGAAAAATTCTGGAAGACCGTTGCAAAGTTCAATATCGGCACCCAATTCGCGCAGGCGATTATTGGTCAATCCCTTGAGAGGACCCGACTTCACATAACTCAGTAAGTGATTTAAGTAGACGGAATCTTTTGAGGTACGAATTCCCTTCTGCAAATAAAGTGCAGGTAATAAATTTGTTTCGCGCCAAAACTGATCTTCATCCACCCCGAAGGCACGGAAGAGAGGGGTCTGCATGTACCCGGGACAAAGAGTTTTATCAAAATCCCAAATACAAGTGAGGACGTGACTACCCCGAAGGGCCGATTCCTTTAATGACATATATTTAAAGTTGGTTAATGGTAAGGGCTTGCGGTGTGAGTCAACAACCCTCCATTAAATAACCTACGAATGGGCTATCTCCAAGCCCGAACCCAACCCAATGGCCGAAATACCACTTAGACCCGACCTTTCCAGCCTTCGCCGGCGCCTATCCGAGCTGGAAGGGCTCATGGCCGACCCTGCTACCTTTGGTGACAGCCGAAAAGCCGCGGCACTGGGGGCCGAACTTCGTTTTACCTCCAAAGCAGTCAAAGCCGACGATGCCCTCACCGCCCTGGAAAAAGAATTGGCAGAATCCATAGCACTTCAAAGAGAGTCAGACCAAGAAATCCGGAAAATGGCCGAGGAAGAAATTTTGCGTCTCACTCCTGCTGTCGAAGCCGCCCGTGTTACTTTAATCCGTTCCATCATTCCGCCCAATCCGGATGACTCTCGTAATGCGATGGTGGAAATTCGTGCTGGCACTGGGGGCGAAGAGGCCTCGCTATTTGCTTCCGAACTTTTGCGCGCCTACACTCGCTTCGCGGAAAAAAAAGGATGGAAGTGCGAACTTCTTGCTTTGTCGCACAGCGATCTAGGTGGAGTGCGTGAAGCGGTCATTTTAATTGAAGGCGAAGGCGCGACCGCCCTGCTACGCCATGAAGCGGGCGTGCATCGCGTGCAGCGCGTTCCAGCAACCGAAGGATCGGGCCGAGTGCACACATCCGCCGCCACGGTTGCTGTTTTACCAGAAGCGGAAGAAGCCGAAGTCGTTTTGAAACCTGAAGATTTAGATATGTCAGTCGCACGAGCCAGCGGTGCGGGCGGACAGCACGTTAATAAAACCGAATCAGCCGTCCAAATTATCCACAAGCCAACGGGTTTGATGGTTTATTGTGCCGATGAACGTTCCCAATTGCGTAATCGCCAAAAAGCCCTTCGCGTTTTGCGGTCACGTCTCTTAGATTTAACCCGTGCCAAAGAAAGAGAACTTCGTGCCGACACGCGAAAGAATATGATTGGTTCGGGCGATCGCTCGGAGCGCATTCGCACTTATAATTTTCCGCAAAATCGAATCACCGATCACCGCATCGATTTAACGGTTCACGGCATCGAACAAGTGTTGGAAGGAAATCTCGATCAACTCGTGGAAGCACTCTACGAGGCTGACCTCCGAACTCGCGCCGAAGCGATTACTGGTCCTTCAACTTAAAGGCACCTAATTCGTCCGTCACCCGGAAGTCTCCTGTCTCAGGAACTCCGTCGTCCAATCTCTCGTCTAAAATTAAGAGAACTCTCCGCGAAAAAATATCAGGCTCCGTGGTTTTAAAAATGATTGTCGGATTGCCTGCGCCCATCGGACCTTTGTTAAGAGTAAAACTCCACTTGCCTAGGATATCGCAATTCCCCATCGACTTCTTGACGGCTTCACTGAAACCATAAGCTGCTAAATCTGCGGCAGGATTGGCGAAATCGAAATCCGCCGGCCAGGTATTTTTCTCTAAGCGGTATTGAATCAGTGGCTTTCGACACTGACGAAAAACAGTAGCCAGGGGATCTACGCGTAAATGATCGCGAATAATGAAACCTAGCGTTATGGCTAATCCGATAAATGCGGCGAAGATAAGCGTCCCTGTTGTCCGATACCAAAGTGGGGTTGGATCTACCTCAAGGAGCGTAGGAATATTGGAAGCTGGTTCTGCCATAACGATGGGACGAGCATCCCCATCTTCACGACGCTTTCAAGTCTCGAACATCAACCTTGCGACTTGGTTTTAATATAAATTATGTATTTTCACGTTTCATGGATGCGCCCTACTTAAACCGATTCGCCGGCATTGGCCGTCTCTATGGCAAAGCTGGGCTGAATCATTTAAAAGAAAGTCAATTCATGGTCATTGGCCTAGGAGGCGTGGGATCTTGGACCGTCGAAGCCTTGGCCCGCTCCGGGGTCGGACAAATCATTCTCGTGGATGGCGACGCCGTTTGCACCTCGAACACCAATCGCCAACTCCATGCTCTCACGGGCAATGAAGGACTGAATAAAACTTCCGTCATGGCGGCCCGCGCTAAGGCAATTAATCCCGATATTAAAATTATCGAAATCACTCGATTTATTTCACGCACCAATCCGAGTGAATTTCTGGATGGATTTAATGGGGTGGTGATTGACGCCATCGATGCACTTTCACCGAAATGTGGACTCATTAATGAAGTGCGGAATCGTCATTTAAAAATGGTGACGGTGGGTGGGTGCGCCGGTCGACTGGATGGCACGCGTATTAAAGTGAGCGACCTCACAGCCTCGCGCGATGACCCTTTAATGATGTTGGTAAGAAAACGTCTCCGGCAAAATTATGATTTTCCGCGTAAAGGACTTTTTAATATTTCCTGCGTGTGGTCGGATGAGCCCTTCACTCAACCCACCGATTGCGCTGGGCTACCCGGCGGAGAAATTCCTGAAGACGAAGAGTTAAGACCTAATTGCGAATGGGGTTACGGTACAGCATCGCATGTAGCCGGCGCTTTTGGTTTAGCTGCCGCCGGTGAAGCCATCCGACTCAGTTTGTTAGATCTGAAAAAGGGCGACTGATTTCAGAAATTGTTCTCTCCAGTGGTATTGAGATAAAAGACTGGGGTCATCATGGCCCAATAATTTTAAAGCTAAATATAAAGCCTCAACCGAAGCGAGTCCCTCTGCTGGATCAAAACCATCATCATTACGTCGCGGATAAGCGGTGGGCACGCGGGGTAATGAACGATAAATAGGCGTACCTCTTAAACAGGATTTTAATTTCGGTACATGTTTCCAATTGCCATCCAATAAAATGAGTGGACGTCCAGCGTCTGCCTCAGAAATAAGCGGAGCATCGACACTCAATACAATGGTATCTGTAGCTTCTATTTCAAGCGACGCGTTAAACTGAAAAAAGGAAAGTTCTTTGCGTAAACGCAATGGCTCTAAGGTGCATTTCGCTAAATTTTCATCGGGGTGCCGAACAATGGTCGCGAGAATAGATGACATAATATATAAAAATTTCCTTTGGCTTCTCTCCTTGCGCTATTAGGGTCGAGTCGGCTATTTAATCAATAAAATGAACACCCCTAAACTTCCCATGGAGGCGTTGATGACTGTCACAGGTCTACCCTACCGCCTGCATACTAAGGGCAAGGTGCGAGAAGTTTTCGATTGTGGTGACTATTATCTGATCATTGCGACTGATCGACTCTCGGCATTCGACGTCGTGATGCCCAACGGCGTCCCGGGTAAGGGCATTTTACTCACTCACTTAAGTTTATGGTGGTTTGAACAAGCGAAAGAAATTTTTCCTATTCACCTCGTCGACCAACATGCTGAACAACTCGCCAAAGTTCTGCGAGGACATGAGCATTTAATCAGTCGGTCTATGCTGGTTAAAAAATTAACTCCCTTACCTATAGAAGCCGTGGTTCGCGGATATTTAGCCGGTGGTGGATATAAAGAATATAAAAAATCGGGTTCGGTTTTAGATCACAAATTGCCTGCAGGATTATTAGATGGATCCAAACTCCCGAACCCGATCTTCACCCCGACCACCAAAGCCGCTCAAGGCCACGACGAAGCGATTACAGTGGCCGAGTGCGCTAAACTCCTCGGAGAGAAAACTTTTAAAACGGTTCAGGATACATCCATCGCACTTTATGCCATGGGAGCGAAGCGAGCCGCTCAAGCGGGTATCATTCTCGCGGATACTAAATTTGAATTCGGTCAAGATGCCCAAGGCAATTTAGTTTTAATCGACGAAGTTCTAACTCCTGACTCCTCGCGCTATTGGCCTGCGGCATCTTGGAACCCGGGTCAGGCGCAACTTTCTTACGACAAACAATTTGTGCGCGACTGGCTAGAATCACAGCCCTGGAATAAAACTCCTCCGGGCCCAATTCTACCGCTGGAAATTATAGCAAAGACACAGGCTCTTTACGCCGAATGTTTAGAACGTCTAACTGTTTAATTACTTCTGCTTTTTTCTAGGCTTCGGTTTTTTACCAGGTGAAAGTGAGTCTTCGAGCCAACGGGCGTATTCTGCTTCGGTAATCTTACCCGACGCTAAACCAATGGTCTGCACAACAACTTCAACCTCGGGTGCGGCGAATTTAGCGCCGTTGATTTCCAGAAATAAAGCCGCAAGAACAAACCCGGTTCGCTTATTCCCATCCACGAATGGGTGACCCAGAATAATACCTGCAGCATAAGCTGCAGCGAGCTGAGTTAATTTTGCCTTGTTATATAGGAATAAATTCTGCGGACGAGACAACGCAGATACAAGACGGCCATGATCGCGAATACTAGCCTCGCCACCATAATCAGAAATCAAAATTCCGTGAATCGCCTGGCAGGCCTCCAGGCTTATCCATTTCGGTTCTTTCATTTCGCTAGTTCACCAAGGGCGTTACGATAACGTTTATTGAGCGCTTTAAAAACAGCTAGGTCATCAGTAAATCCAGGGTTATCCGCTGTTAGCTTAATCTCTTTTTTTCCGCCCGTACAATAAAGCGAATCGCCTTCTTCTACCCTCAATTCGTCCATAAACTCCTTGGGCAGAATAATACCTAAAGAATTACCAATTTTTCTTACTTTAATTTTTTTTGCCATAGTGATTATGTTATAACTGATGTTATAACATTAAAAAGCATTAACTCAAGTGTAAATTAATGGTTTAAAAACCTCTGATAATATGACTAAAAACCTCCGTAGCACTGATTTGCCTAGTCGTAAGATCATTGAGGCCCATAATCATGACCGGCCAATCTAGCGGATCTTCGGGCACTCTACCATGGGAACCCTTGATTCGCTCACCCGATAGTGGCGTGAGTTTTAATAATGCTCGGAAGCCTAAACGCTTCTTTAAAAGAAACCAGGCCGCATTTAATAAAGGAAACTTGATTGCTGAATCAATCAGCAGCTCAGCTGGATCATAACCAGGCTTACGATGAATATCCACGGTTCGTGCATAATCGGGCGACCGCACATCGTTCAGCCACCAGTAATAAGAGAACCAGGCATTCTTTTTCGCGACGACAATAAAATCCCCAGAGCGCTCGTGATTTATTCCGAGTTTCTTTTGTGCATCTTGGTCTAAAACTTTTTCAACTCCGTCAGTGCTTTCTAAAATTTTTTTAACTTCGTCGAGTTTGCTACTGTCTTGGACAATCACGTGGGCGACTTGGTGATCAACGACGGCAAAGGCCTGCGAATTAAAAGTGTCTAAAATTTCAACACCGAGCTCTTCTTTGATTCTGAGTAGTCCGTGCTTTCTTAAAATACGATTAAGTGGAATGTCGTGATTAACTTCGGTAATAGCGTACTCGGATACTATCATCACATCGACGCCTCTTTTCTCGAAGAACACAATCAGGCCGCCCACTAGATTATCGATATCCAACCTGGCCTGACCGGCCTCCACACTCCTCGGACCAAATCTCTGCAAATCATAATCCAGGTGAGGAAGATAAACTAAATTTAAATCGGGCTTCTGGTTCTGCTCTATCCATTGGGCGGCTCGGGCAATCCACTGCGATGAAGCTAAGCCGGCCGCGGGTCCCCAAAAGTTTTTAAAAGGAAATTCACCGAGTTCGGCCTTGAGAGAATTTTTGATTTCGTAGGGATAGGTCGCTATATCAAAAACCTTACCGCCATCCGCCAAGTAATTGGGTCGAGGCGTGACCGAAATATCTGCCTGCGTGCCCATGTTATACCACCAAAATAGATTAGCGATGCGGAGCTTATGAGAGCGTTGATGTAATTTATCCCAAACCTTGGGGGCTTGAACGAGTCGATTAGACTGCTTCCAAAAATGGACTTCGCTAAGCGCTCGATCATACCATCCATTGCCAACAATTCCATGAACCGAAGGACGCTCCCCAGTTAAATAATCTGATTGGGCGGTACAGGTAACTGCGGGAAATGCTGGAGAAATTTTTGCGGATGAGCCGCGCTTGGCAAATTGCGCAATACGTGGCATTTCTCCCGACTCCAAATCGCGTGCGCTAAGACCAACTACATTTAAGACAACGCGGCGCATGTTGATGAAAAGCGGTGACAAAGTTCTGCGGTAACCTTTTTAACCACATCTCTAGAGAGTTCATGAACCTGCGTGGACTGCCCGATGGTCGTGGGTAATATCAAGGTGAGTTGCCCACCTAGGTGCTCGCGAAATTCCTCCAAGCCCTGGATTAATGAATCCCCGTTATTAATATCCAGCTCAGGCGCATATAAATTAAAGCCTAAGCGAACGAGTAAATCGATAACGCGTTCGGATTCTGATTTAGAAAATAAACCAAGTTCTCGAGCACACAGAATATCAACCGCCAAACCAATAGCGACGGCCTCGCCGTGAGATAGTCGATATTTCGATAAGGTCTCACACTTGTGAGCGACCCAGTGACCCAAATCAAGTGGGCGAGACGAACCGAGTTCAAACGGATCGCCTCCTTGGGTGATGTGCAGAGCATGCAGTTCGGCAGATCGACGAATACATGCGCTGATTAAAGTTAAATTTCCAGCAGCCAACTCGCGTGAGTCTTTTTCAAGCGACTTGAAAAATTCAGGGTCTTTTAACAAGGCAACCTTGACGGCTTCAACTAAACCGTCGCGCAGGTTTTTAGGACTAAGAGATTTCAGAAATGCGAAATCATTAATCACTGCATACGGCGGACTAAAAGTGCCTGTAAAATTCTTTTTCTGAAAAGCATTAATACCATTCTTCACGCCCACTCCGGCGTCGGCCTGACTGAGTGTCGTTGAAGGCATACGAATTAAGCGCACGCCGCGATGGGCAATCGATGAAGCAAAGCCTGCGGCATCTAAGAGTGCACCGCCACCGATAACTAAAACATAGGAATGTCGGCAAATGGCATCCTCTTCGATCGCTGCCAGAACTGCATTCGCTACGGTTTGGTCTTTTTTGCATTCCTCACCGCCCGTTAAAATCATCGGGGCGCGGGTTAACTTAATTTGATGAGCCTTCGCATATTCAATTAATTCCGACACCACAGCGGGCGACGTAGCGACCAAGCCCGCATCAATAATGGGCAGAACTTTAGCGACCCCCACCAGCTCTTTCAGAATATTATTTTTAGCAGCGAAGGCATTCTCCGTGAAAAAGATTTGGTGGCGGTAAGATACCACAAATGAGAGATCGAGCCGGGAATTCATGGAAGCGTTACCTGCTTAGAGTGAAAGGTAGAGACACCCGAGGACAAGCCCAGTTCCACCTTTAAATCCAATCTATTACGTGGAAGGTATGAATTTACGTAGCCCAAGGGTCATACCAAAACAAATGGGCGGGGCGAGTAGGGCCGGCCAAGCGACTTCCTTCACTTGTATCATCGGTTCCGTTCCACAGAATGGAGCTATCATTAATAAAACAACTCCACTCACAATGGAGTCTAAAAGTGAAAAGGCGGCGATGCGATCAGCCACGCGTGCGGAAATTCCTGCCGGCACGGGGTGACGGTGATTGGAAAAAACAATCCAAAGTACATAAAATATTAACGCACCTAAACTCCAAAAGGTATAATTTCCATAAACGAAGAGCGGTAGCGGTATTAAAAATAAAAGACGCTCAATCCAATAGGAATTTCTGTGTGGCGTGACTTCATATTTCGCCACCCAAGTAAGAGCATAAGTATAAATTCCTAAAACTGCTGCATAAACATAAACGGTTGATGGTAACTCGTAGATACCATGACAAGTTGCGACCATGAATCCTATCATCGGCAGTAAGGCTCTACATGCACCCATCACAACGGGAGCTAGTGGATTACCTTTATGGGCAACATCGTACCAAAGAATAAAAATAGTGAGTAGAAA
>JBBAUU010000029.1:0-12831 GCA_040398065.1 Opitutales bacterium
ACCTGGCCCGATTGTCAGGGCCGACGGTAAAATGATTGGGCAACATCGCGGATTACATCGCTACACCATCGGTCAGCGTAAAGGAATCGGACTGCCCTCGAATACGGATAACGAATACTTCGTAGTTACGAAAAAAGATTTCACAAACAATACGCTACATGTGGCCTTTGATAAACCAGGCACGCCTGACTTGTATACGAGCGAAGCCAAGGCACATAATTTCAGCTGGATCAATCAGCCCGTGACCACGGAACAAGATATTGAAGTTCGCGTGCGCTATCGCGATGCATCCACCTGGGCTAAGTTTAAACCCGAAGCGGATGGCAGCGTAACATTGAGATTCAAGGAAACACAAAGAGGATTGGCTCCCGGACAGGTAGTAGCGATTTACCGCGATCATATTTTATTGGGCGGTGGAATTTTTAGTTAAGTGAGGGGATGACTTGACCTTCCGCCCTTGTCATTGAAGCGTTGGGCATGGCTCAAGGTAATGTCGTTAATCAAATGTTTTCAGGCATTGCCTCGCGGTATGACTTGGCCAATCGCGTCTTAAGTTTTGGACTCTGTGTGCTTTGGCGAAATCGACTCATTGCCAGCGTCGCCAAACTCAACCCCAAAGAAGTCGTCGACCTAGCCACGGGTAGCGGTGACGTGGCCATGGCCATGAGTCAGTCCCTCCCCGCTACAACCAAGATAACCGGATATGATTTTTGTGAGCCGATGCTCGATATTGCCCGTCGTCGCGCGGCCCAGGAAAAAAAATCTGTAGAATTCCTTACGGGCGATTGCATGAAGTTACCCATTGCCGACGCCAGCTGTGAAGCGGTGACCATCGCTTACGGGGTAAGAAATTTTGAGCATCGCGAACAAGGTTTAAAAGAGCTGGCACGCATCACTCAGGATAACGGTTCCGTTTTTATTTTAGAATTTTCTCAACCCTCCAAACTCTTCTGGCCGTTACACTTTATCCATGTAAGAATTATTTCACCGATTTTAGCAGGCATACTCACGGGGGATTTTGGCGCGTATCGTTACCTCGGATCCAGCATTGCTGATTTTCCCAATGCCGATGGTTTAAGCGTAGAACTTAAAAAGGCGGGTTTCAGTGAAGTGACTTATGAACTGTTTTTGTGCGGTACCGTTGCACTTCATAGGGCAAAAAAGTGATTTTTTAAAAATTCCTTGCCTTAGCCCCTGTAGTCAGTTCTTTTAACCCTTCACTGGGCTCGTGGTGAAATGGATATCATTTCTGACTACGGATCAGACGTTTGGGGTTCGAATCCCTACGGGCCCACCACTTTCAGCGACACCCTCGAGAATAACCCTCAGGGTCCTTCTTTACGCTAGTTTAGTCGAGTAACTTAGGGGTTGGCTCAGGTAACTTATTTCCAGTCGGGTAAATATAAGTCCGATCTTCAAAATTTCTTAATTCCAAGACACCATCATGTATGGCTTGGACGTATTCAGGATTGAGCGGGATTTTACCGCCGCCGCCAGGTCCATCGACAACGAGTTGAGGAATACTGTAACCGGTGGTATGTCCACGTAACCCGCGAATGATTTCGATTCCTTTTTGGATCGGCGCACGAAAGTGCGTAGACCCTTCAATCAAATCACAGGCATATAAATAATAAGGACGCACTCTAATCATGAGAAGTCGGTGAACCAGTGATTTCATGACTTCAACGCTGTCGTTGATACCATCTAATAAAACAGACTGATTTCCTAATGGCACGCCGGCTAAAGATAGACGTTCGCAGGCCACCGCGAGTTCCTGGGTGACCTCTTTAGGATGATTGGTGTGGATGCTCATCCAGATGGGCCCGTGTTTACGGAAAATTTCTGCTAATTCAGGAGTAATTCTCTGTGGAAGAAAAACCGGAATGCGTGAACCCATTCTGATAAATTCTACATGCGGAATCGCACGGAGGCGACCAAGGAGCGAATCAATTTTGGCGTCCGAGAGTAGTAAGGGGTCGCCCCCTGAAATCAGCACATCGCGAATCTCGGGGTGACTTTCAATATACTTCAAACCTTGTTCGAGCTCGGGATGGAAATCATAGGACTGTGCGTTCGAGACTAAGCGACTGCGCGTGCAGTAGCGACAGTACGAAGCGCATCGATCAGTCACTAAAAACAAAACACGGTCCGGATAGCGGTGAACGATTCCTGGAACGGGCATCGTGCCCTCTTCGCCGACGGGATCGGATGACTCACCCGGAGAGATATAGGATTCTTTGATATTAGGAATAACCTGTTTGCGAATCGGACATTCCGGATTATTCGTATCAATCAGATTAAAATAATAAGGAGTAATCGCTAACGAAAGTTTATGGGCGGCAAAAAGACATCCCTCTTTTTCGTCAGGGGTCAACGTCATCCACTGCTCGAGCTGCGCCAAAGTCGTGATTCGATTTCGCAACTGCCAAGTCCAGTCGTTCCAATCTTTTGCTGGTACATTCGCCCATAGCCCTTGCCCTGAATACCAGTTTTTACGTTGATCGAGAGGAAACATGTAAATGTATTCGTTAAAAGTAACCCAAATAACTTATCACGCAAACCGTGAATGGTTTATTTGAAGTGATGGAGGACTTTAAATGCGCACGGCGAATGCGATGCGACAGAGTGAAATCCCTGCTCGGGCCCCAACAAAATCCCAAATAATTCAAAACCTTCATAAAATAGGGCTAAATTGACAGATTTTAGGGTTTAGGGCTCCCTATTCCGTTTGCTCTACTGGCCCCAACTGTCCTATTAAGGTGGCATGTCTGTTACGAAGCCACGCTTCACTTTAGAGTTCGAAAAGCCCATCCGTGAGTTGGAGGACAAAATTGCTGCCCTCCGTGCCTCATCGGAATCTGCGGGCATCAACGTCACCAAGGAAGTGAATTCCTTGGAGGCGAAGCTCGAACAAACCCGTCGCGATATTTACGGCAATCTCAACCCTTGGCAGCGCGTGCAATTGGCGCGTCACCCTCGTCGCCCCTACTCGCTCGACTACATCAATATGTTGTTCGACGACTTCCAAGAGCTCCACGGTGATCGTCTTTACATGGACGACGAATCGACCGTCGGTGGCACCGCTTTTTTTGAAGGTCAGCCTGTCATGATTATCGGACAGCAAAAAGGTCGCGACACCAAAGAAAATTTACGCCGCAACTTCGGTTGCCCTAATCCTGAAGGTTATCGCAAAGCCCTGCGTCTCATGAAAATGGCGCACACTTTCAAATTGCCGATTATTACCTTGGTCGACACTCCAGGCGCCTTTCCCGGAATCGGATCAGAAGAACGTCACGTGGCCGAAGCCATTGCGGTCAATCTACGTGAGATGAGTCAGTTCCAGGTTCCGATTGTTACTTTTGTTATCGGTGAAGGTGGTTCCGGCGGTGCCCTCGGTATCGCAGTTTCCAATCGCGTCTATATTTTAGAAAATGCCTACTACTCGGTGATTTCTCCTGAAGGCTGTGCGGCGATTCTCTTTAAGGATCGAGCACATGCTCCGAAAGCGGCGGAAGCACTGCGTTTAGATGCCCCTAATCTCGTTAAACTCGGAGTCGTCGATGGTGTAATCAAAGAGCCTCTCGGTGGTGCCCAAGAAGACCCTGCCGCAACGAGTTCAAATATTCGTAAGACCTTACGTGAGACCCTCAAACAACTCGGTAAACTCTCGGGCGAAAAACTCGTCGCCGAACGTTACGCAAAGTTCCGCAAGATGGGCGTCTACTCGGAGTAAGGTATTTAAAATATTACCTTATAAAAAAGGCGTCTTTTCTGAGACGCCTTTTTTTAGCCACCGCCGTTGCCGAGCAGTCGAATATAGCGGGTGTAGTTTCGTCCGTACTGATTAACAATACGTCGGTAAGAAGCGTTGGTATTTAATATGACACCCTGTGTGCTTTGCGCTTTGCCATCTAGTTTCTGTAAGGCGCGTAATTCTTTCGAACCTTCAGGAGTTAATACAGTGATCGAAACCTCAATCGCTTTTAAGGTGTATGGCAAATAAGGTAATTGCGTCAAAGTAGGGGTCGTTGTTGGACTTTGTGCATCAGGATAAATACGATCCGAATAAACTCTTAGACGACCCACAAAGGAATCATATGGATGAGGCGTCTTCGCACCGCCAACGCCTTTATTATCGGTCCAACGTAAGGGTGCGGCATTGGAGTCAGCGCCGGCAATAATACTTGCACTATAGGAAGCTGGATAGCCTGAAGCAGAAAACTTGTAAGTCGTATCGGTAGACTCAGCGAGGACTGGTCGGAGTAACTGCGCAGGACGTTTGAGCGGATCAACACGTGCACCGGTTACTGTCGAGCTATCAGGCAATGAAGAGGTACACCAGAAAGTGAAATTCATCGCGACGACGTTGGATGCGATAAAGTTGGATTGGTCTAAAGTCCAACAAGGGATTGCCTTGCTTTGATCAAAATCAATGAGCGCACGTGAGTCGGCTTTGATATCACTGTAATTAGCAAATGAACGCTTGGTGCCGGAAGTGCCATTCCAGTAATCCCATGGCGAGATCGGAGCGGCCGCTGTTGAAGTCATAATCAACGGAATGGCTTCCTTGAAAGTATTCTCTGGGTCGATGATGGTCCGGTACACACCGTAGACTTGTTGGATAGGATCTCCAGGAGCATCGAAGGGTGAAGATTGACCGATGCGGTAAGCAATCGCACAGACATCGCCCTTCAAGGCAACGCGGGGTGATGTGGTTGAAGGTGCCCAGCGCGGACGGTCAGGCGGGGACGCAAACAACATGATGATGGGCTGGTCGATGGATTGAAGATCGCCAACGGTAGCCTTGGTGGTTGCCCCCGTGGGCGCTCGGGCTGAACCAGGTAAAATGACCTCCATCCAGCAACGACCGTCGGGACGAATCATCGCACTTTGAAAATCGCCTTCCATCGCATCAAGCACGCCACGTGCTTCAGACTGCGTGGTTAAATCAGCAACCGCGCGATCGTACGCCTTGAAAGTGTCCGACGCAATGGTCACCACCGCCAAAACAATCACGATCATGATAGCCGTTGAAACCATCACCTCGATTAAGGTAAAGCCGCGGCGTGCGCTGTTGGAGGTTACAGACTTCATCGACTAATAATAATATTTTGAATAAGCACGGGGGTTTCTTCGCGTTCGGTGAAACCTGTCTTACTCGCATTTGTTTTTTCGGAATAATCGTGAGGGAAAAATTCTGCGACTACGGGCAAATAAGCTAAAGCGTAGAGGTTAGAATCAGGCAATGTACCTATGCCGGTCCAAGTTGTGTTTGATGGCTCGAGCGATGTAGCGTCGATAGCACAGCGTTGACCAATCAGTAATTTTGAAATCGAAAGTCTGACGCGCATCGGTGTGCCGACGACATTGCGTGTCGCTGCAAAAGCGGGCGTGAATGAATCATTCTGACAAATAGCGACCTCCATGACAGATGGATTAGAAGTTACATTATAAGTCACTACATCACCAGCGACTGAGGTTTCACTGGAACTAGGTAAAACTTTACGCTCATAAACATAAACCCAAACACCGTTGGTAGAAGTGTCTGCAGCCTTGAGAAGGCGATAGGAGATATCGAAATTCGTTGCGGGTGAGGTCGTTGGATTCGGATCCACTAAAGCCTTATAGGTCGCAGATTGATGAATATAAACGGTATTAGCCGAACTGGTTGCGGCTCCGGAATCTAAATAAACCATCGAACGAGGATTATCGAGAGCACCAATGAGACGAGTGACACCTGAGAGTGCACGATTCGTCTGCATGATATCGTCCACCTGTTGGAAGGTAGAACCAAGAATACCAACCAGTGATAAAATCGCCATACCAACGATACCAATCGCGAGAGTCACTTCAACGAGTGAGAATCCGCGACGGGGTGTGCTAGGAGTTGAAGAGGATTTCATTATTTAAGTTCTTTGGAATTCGACGGAGTAATTTCATCCGAGTCGTTGGAGATGACAACATCTCCATTGGGACGAACGGCAACGACAGCGAATTGGTTGTTATTAAGAATATCGAGTTCGGCGTTTTTACCATCACTCCGTAAAGTTGCATTGGCAAAAATGAGTACTACTTTTCCAAGGTGATTGGAGGCCCCACTGCTTTGCAGTTCGATGTAATACCAACTCTTCCCTCCTGCATTCAGCGCTTGGGGCTGATTAACAGGAGTAAACAGCATCTTCGGTGGACTGGTCGTTGTGTCTAAAACACCCGACGAAGCTGTATCGGCAATAGGCCCTATGACACTGTATTGATTATTACTTAAAACCGCTCTCGTACCGCTATTGGGATCAACGGGTCCATTAATCGTCGTGGTGGAACCTTTGGGTGGGATAAAATAAACGCCATTCGGTAGACTGGTCGGCTGTTCTGGTGCGAACCAAACATACGCACTATTGGAGGTGTCGGAAATAGATGAGGGATCAACACCGGCTGAAACCTTGGAGGAGTCGACGCAGCCCACGGCAACGACGAATTGGTGCAGGTGATTTACAGGATCGGTCGGGTCATTTAAAATAAGTAATCGATAGCGACCATTGTAAGTCATGCCCGTGCTGTATGCACCGCGATTCATCAGAGCCATCGCACGAACGGAACGAATGGTCGATGCGATGATACGCTGACCACCTTTTAAGCCGCCACCATCACCGGTTGAAATACCTAAGAATAAAGCAGAAATAAGAAGGATGATGGTGATAACCACCAAAAGCTCAATCAGGGTAAAGCCCCGTCGAGCGCGCGTCATGATCCGTGAGTTGTTCACTGTATTGCGATTATGTCAGCGGCATCATCACCCGTCAGAGGCGTATTCGTCGTACCATCGAAACTGGCTGCTTCACTGGCTGCGGTAAAAATAATCACGCGTGCGGGAATTCCACCCGTGGCAGAATCAATTCCTAAACCAGTACCGTTTTTCGTGGAATTAATATCATCGGGAATCGTGACACCAGATATCTTTTTGATGCTACCGGTTGAATCGGTATCAAAAATAACTCTAATTTTGTAATTACCTAATTTATCGACCAGGAGAGTATTGCCTGTATCAATGCTGGAATCATAGTAAGCGTAATCTTCTTTGGAGAAGGCACAAAACTCCTCGGCATTGCGATTAAGCAAGGTACGATCCCCAGAAGTTAACGCAGAACCGCTGGGGTTCTTACCTGAAAGAGCTTTAATAAACTTACGCGTGGTCGCCGTATCATCTAATTTATGCAATGAGTCCACTGCACTGTCATACTTTGTACCGATATTAGGATAAAAACCGTAGACCGACTTGTAACGATTCACCGCCGTGCACCACTGAGAAAAAGTGGACTGCGAAGTAGCAATTTTGGACTTTTTCCGAACCGCATTAATCGCAGGGAAAAGCATCGCGGCCATAATGCCTATAATGGCGATTACGGTCAGTAATTCGATTAGGGTAAAACCTCGACGGGATGCAGATTTCATAAAATAGGGGTACTTAAAATGAGATGAGAATCAAAGTTACTAAGCCAGCGAAAATTAACCAGCCAAAAATGGCTAAAAAGAGGCGATAGAGTAGCTGATTTTCCTAGAAAAATCGCTGAACCAGCCAAAAGGAAGCTGTCGCTATAATCGTAGGAAACAGTGCCCAAATCGCCAAGCGAAGTGGGGAAACTCCACCTTCAAAGAACTTCGATAGCAAAGTCTGCCCAGCCAAGTTAGGTGCATTCGCAATCACCGTCATTCCCCCACCCGCCAAAGCACCAGCAATCACGGCCTGGCGTAACCCCGCCGCCGCTGAAGTATTCTCCGACAGCATGGGAACTTGTGCCGCTAAATAAGCAATCGTGGCGTTGTCGTTGAAGGCCGACAAAACAATCGTTGAGATCATTAAAGTGACTTCATCGAGTCGCACGAGGATCGGCGCAATCCACCAAGACTGCAGTCCGCCCAGAATGACTAGTCCCGCTAAGAATAGTCCGACTAAAATAGGACTCCGCCAAGCAATGGGTTGCTGAAGGGCTCGGGTTAATTTTAAAAGTAATAAGAAAATAAAAAATAAAATCCAAATACTAGTGAGCTGGTGATTGGCAAGTAGTACGACAAACCCAGCAATGAAACTGAGATGCGTTAAAATCAACCAGCTCGGACTTTGCAGAGTCGAAACAGTTTCTGAATTATTCTTAAAACTTAAAAGTTCTCTACGGAAGAAAATAAAGTAAACGGTATTAGAAATCAGTATAGTAAAGATAGAGGCCAGGCCGAATTGATTAAATACTTCAACCAATCCCCAGCCCCAATGTCCGGCGACCATCACAATCGGTGGAGCCGCGAAATGCGTAAGCGACCCTCCTACTGAGGTGTTTACAAACAGCAGCGCCAACGTCGCATAACTCAGCGAAACACTCGGCTTATAAACGTAAAATTGTGATGCAAGCAACAGAGCGGCAATCGTCATCGCCGCTGGCTCAGTGATCAATGAACCTAAAATCGGGCCGATGGTTAAAATCACAAACCAGCCGGCAGCAGGCGTTCCGCCGAAAATTTTCACCAATCGGTTGAGCAAAAAAGAGGTGAAATCTAAAACGGGTTTAGTGGAGGCAACCACCATCACCACCATCACGAAAATCGGTTCGATGAATTTTGAAGTCGGAGCTGAATCTGTTCCCTTTATATCTCCACCCCACAAATACTGAATCATTACACCCCACCCTTTTTCCGGATTCAAAATAAGGGCGAATAATAAAACCACGGCCCATAAAACAAAGACGATTTCGACTTCACTCAATAAATGGAGTATCTGACTTATTAATTTTTTTCTCGGAGACTGAGAAAAGCTATTCGCATGATTTTCGTCCCACTTCTTTGCGTAGGCTGAAATTTTAAAGACTAAAAAAGCATGAACGATAGCGGCCAGAAAAATACCGCAGGCTACCAGATTGAAATAATCAACTTGTGCGGATTGAGTCCACTCCTGCCAAAGTGATACAGTCATGTCCTTCAAAAAACCTTTTTTGAAATTAAAGGCGAACCTCTTCTCTCTCGGCCTGATTATTTAGCCGCAGGCACAAAATCAACGGGAGCACCACCCAGCGCCTTAATCAAATCCACCTGAGCACCCAAACGATCAAAGCGTACTCGGGCCACTGAGGCCTGTGATTCGGCCAATAAACGTCGGGCCGCTAGAAACTCCATCGGCGAGATCTGACCTTGTTTCTGGCGGGCTTGGGCCACGCGGAAGGCTTCTTGGGCTGAACTTTCTCGACGTTCGGCCGCCTGTGTCGCGGTTAAAGTTTCGCGGACATCTACTAGCGCATCTCGAACCTCACGAAAGGCATTGAGCACCGTTTTTTCATAAAGTGTAGCCGCTTGACGCTGGATAGCTTCCGCACCCTCCACCCTCGCAGTCGTCCGACCATAATCAAAAAGTGGAATATTTAAACCAAGGCCTACTGAATTGGTCGAGGTTCCCGATGAAAATAATCCGGTTAACTCGCGACTTTCATTACCGAGTGCACCCGTCATAGAGAACGTTGGGAAATAAGCAGCTTTCACATAACCGATATTAGCATTCGCCGTAATTAAATTTTGTTCAGCTACAAACACATCAGGACGTCGACGAAGTAAATCAGACGGCAGGCCCACGGCCGGAGGTGGCGGTAAAATTAAGGGAGTAACAAATTTTTCGGACATCGTAAAATTAGGCTTTCCGATTAAAAATCCGAGTTGGTGTTCAGCTTGAGCTCTACTGCGCGCCGCATCCGATAAAACTGAAACAGCCGCGGCTAAATTCACTTCTGCTTGCGCACGTTCCGTGGCGCCCGCTGACCCCACTTTAAATTTTTCTTCAATCACCCTCCGTTCTTCTTCGCGAATACGCACAATTTCTTGCGCAGCCTGCCATTGAACATCCGTCGAACGCAATACGGCATAGGTACGAACTACCGATGAGGTTATCGCTAATTCGACTTGTACGCGACCCCCTTGTGCAGCGAGTAATTGAGCACGTGAACCCTCGGTCGCACGACGCAGTTTACCCCAGAAATCTAATTCGAAAGACGTCGATAAACCTGCGCGATACAAAGATCTATTTCTGGTATTATTTGTATTAAACTGATTATAAGCACCGTCACTGACTTTAGATTTTGAGTATCCTGCACTGCCATCAATCTGCGGAAGTTGGGCGCCCGAAACATCTTCAAACGAAGCCATCGCTTGCTCAACACGTGCTGCCGCAATTCGAATATCGGCATTAGCTTTTAAGGCAGTGGCCACTAAGTCGTTGAGTTTTTCGTCGCCTAAGCCTTTCCACCATTCGGATGAAATCAATTCCGTGGAATCAGATTTCTCAGCGTAGGCTGTGTCTGTTGGCACAGAGGGACGTTCGTAATCAGGCCCAACCGCACAGGCGGTTAAAAACAGAGCAACGAAGACTGTGGATAAAATTTTCATACTTTGGGCTCCTTACGATCTCCGGTGAGAACTTTGAAGAAGAGAGGGATAAATAATGTCGCGAGGAAAGTATCAACAATCATCCCACCAAAGACGCCGGTGCCCATGGATTGACGCGCCCCCGCCCCAGCACCTGAGGCAATCACCAGAGGAATCACACCGAGGACGAAAGCCATTGAGGTCATGACGAGTGGACGGAAACGTACTTTGGCGGCTTCAGCTGCAGCTTCCGCGGCCGACTTACCAGCATCACGCGCAAAGACCGCGAACTCCACAATCAGAATAGCATTCTTAGCAGCTAAGCCAATGAGCGTCACTAATCCGATTTGGAAATAAATATCGTTCGCCATGCCGCGGGCGAAAATCGCTAACAGCGCACCCATCAACGCAAATGGTACGGTAAAGATTACACCAATCGGCAGTGACCATTTTTCATAAAGCGCCGCGAGAATTAAGAATACCATCAATAGGGCCATCGCAAACGCAGGTACCGCGGATGTGGCCGTGCGTTTTTCCTGATAGGCCTGAGCGGTCCAATCCAATTCATAACCTTCAGGTAAAGTCGCATCAGCGATTTGTTCGACGACATCGAGAGCGCGACTCGAACTCACACCAGGAGCCGCACTACCGATGACACGCGAAGATAAAAATCCTTTATAGCGATCCAACTGTTCCGCGCCTGAAGTTGATTTAATTTTTACGAGAGTGGAGAGCGGTACCATCGTTCCGTCTTTAGCACGCACATGAACGTGCGCAATATCCTCAGGCGCCATTCGCTTATCCGGCTCGGCTTGCATTAAGACGCGATAGGTGCGACCCGAACGATTAAAGTCATTTACATACACCGACCCAATCGTCGCCTGTAGCGCCTCATAAATATCCGAAAGTGAAATACCTAAAGCAGCGGCACGAACTTGATCTACTTCAGTTAAATACTGGGGAACGTTGGTGCGGAAAAATGAATTTATGCCTGTCAATTCAGGGTTCTTACGTAGTTCCGCTAATAACTTTTCGGTTACCTGTCCGAGCTTAGCGATGCTATCATCTTCACGGGCCTGTAAATAAAACTCAAAACCGCCCGCCGTACCAATCCCTCGAATGGGTGGTGGATTAAAGACCATGCACATACCTTGCGGATATTTCGCACCGATGCCTGAAAAGACTCGGGAAAGTTCGTCGGCGCTCTTATCACGCTCGGACCAATCCTTGAGCGGTAAGAACATTGTACCAGCATTAGTTTTTTCTCCCCCACCGATTAAATCAAATCCGCTGATTGCGAAAACGTGCCTCACGGCTGGGCTATCAACAGGGGTCACTAAAAAATCGGGCACCAATTTAGCCATGTACTCGCGGGTGCGCGTGACACTGGCACCATCGGGCAACGATACACTCGCCACGAGATAGCCTTGGTCTTCTACCGGTAAGAAGCTGCGAGGAATGACTTTTAGGAGTGCGAAATTAATTCCAATGATGAGGAAGAAGATTGCAAATCCAGTAATCGGATGGGCGAGCAACCAGCGAACGGTGCGATCGTGCCATCCGGCGACAGCTTTAAAAATATGGTCAAACCACAGTAGTATTCCCTTTTTCTCATGGTTGGTTTTCGGCTTTAAAATCATCACACAGAGCGCCGGAGTTAGGGTGAGGGCGACGAAACCTGAAATCGTCACTGCCACCGCCACCGTCACCGCAAACTGTCGGTAAAGCGCACCCGCAATACCTCCTAAGAAAGCGACGGGTAGGAATACGGAAACGAGAACTAAAACAATGGCGATGATTGCTCCGGACACTTCGCGAATAGATTCGATGGCCGCATCAAAGGGAGTCATCCCCTTTTCTTCCATGAGCCGTTCAATATTTTCTAGAACGACAATGGCATCATCCACCACGATACCAATCGCGATGACCATCGCAAAGAGCGTGAGCGTATTGATACCAAAACCAAACACCCACAAACCTGCAAACGTTCCGATCAACGAAACAGGTACCGCGATTAACGGAATGAGTGTCGCGCGCCAGCTCCCTAAAAATAAAAATAATACTAAAACAACTAAAACGCCGGCTTCGAAAAGTGTATGTTCGACTTCAGCGATGGAGGCGCTGACGAAACGAGTGGTGTCAAAGGGTATATCGTAGTCGACGCCCGAAGGAAAACGTTTCGAAAGTTGTTTCACGCGGGCTTTAATCGCATCCGCTACTTCCAACGCATTGGCCCCAGGAGCTAAGAAAACTCTAATACCGACAGCGGTTTTACCATCTAAGGTGGCTTGTTGTTCATAGCTCTGTGCGCCCAATTCAACGCGAGCGACATCTCTCAAGCGCAACGTTCCTGCCGCACCACCAGAACGAATAATCACATCAGAAAATTCATCCGGCGTGGCGAGACGTGAAGGTGTCACCACAGGAATAACCAAA
>JBBAUU010000030.1:0-12814 GCA_040398065.1 Opitutales bacterium
AGAGTAGCACCACTAGCAACGTTCACGATACCTGCACCCGTTGCAGAAGCATTATCAGCAATTAAGGTCGCGGTGTTTTGGACGAAGGTTGGGCCGTTATAGCTGTTAGAGCTGGAAACAGTAACCACACCCGAGGAGACAACTAAGTCGGAATTAGCGGACGTACCGATAATGTTACCTGTAACCTTCATTCCGTTAGCACCACCGGCTAAGGTGAGTACCGTGCCGTCCTTAGTTAAACTTCCGCTGACAGTTAAGAGACCAGTACCTGAATTTTCAAGGACGTTACCAGTACCAGTTCTGTCTGTGCTCAATGCTGAGATGTTCTTATCAAGGGTAGCAGCACCCGTAGCAGCGATCGATAATTTTGCATTATTTGCTCCGTCTCCTAAATCGACGGCGGCGTTTGATCCGAGTCCGTCAATTTTTCCAGTAATGGCGTCTACAGAACTGACTTTGAGTGTACCTTGAGTGATTTCAGTCTTAGCCGAGTAAGTGTTGGCAGCGGTTAATTCCAGGGTTCCAGTTCCTTGTTTTACTAAGGCACCAGTTCCAGAAATCACACCAGCAGACACGCCACTTTCAACTTTGACTTTCGCACCGTTAGTGAGTGCGACGTTACCACCAGACAATGTGCTGATGACGGAGTCGTTTGCACTAATATTGGCAGTTCCGCCCGAGAGAGTTCCGATACCTAAACCAGTTGGAACTGTGATATTACCCGATGAGTAGTTACCACCATCGGTGAATGCTACAGCTACGCGGATTTGGTATTTATTGTTAGCGGAATTATCGATGAGAGTGTAAGCCCAATCAGAAGTATCTTGGGTCAACAGATTGACCGTTCCCAATCCTGATTTAACGCCGCTCCAGGTTAAGATATCGTAAGTACCGATTTCTGATGGAGTACCGAGTAAATCAACGGCGAGGTTACCCGTTAAGGTGAAATCTGTAAGCGATAAACCCTTATTGATACCGAAGTTGATCTTGGTCACATCAGCACCGCTGAGCGCATTGACCGTCAGACTTGTGGCAGTTAAGTTACCAGCAGTTAAATCAACAATCGCACCGCTGTTTAAGACGATGGCTGAGGCCTGTTGAACGGAGTCGGTTGTGTTGGT
This sequence comes from Opitutales bacterium, assembly GCA_040398065.1. GTDB lineage: Bacteria > Verrucomicrobiota > Verrucomicrobiia > Opitutales > UBA953 > UBA953. Next base: position 1,122 of record JBBAUU010000030.1, read on the forward strand.
CGACTTCAGCGTAGCGCCGTTAGAAACGTTGATTGAGGAGGTTCCAGTTAATTTACCGGTATTCGATCCAAGTGTCAGTGTACCGCCTGTAATGTTGGTCGCACCAGTATGCGCGACTGAACTGTTCAACGTTAAGGCTCCAGCACCACTCTTAGTGAAGATACCACTTCCAGTGATCGTTCCACTGTAGTTAGCTGCGCTAGTATTATTGAATTCAAGAGTTCCACTGTTAGCGATAGCGCCAGCGATGTTTCTTGAATCGGCAACAACAGTACCCGCATTGATTGTGGTATCACCGGTGTAGGTATTTACTCCGTTAAGAGTTAAAGTACCTGCGCCATTCTTGACTAGGCCACCAGTTCCTGTACCGATGATTGAATTGATGGTAGTGTTATTTGCACCCGCAACCGTGAGGGTGAAGCCTTCACCAGCGATGGTTCCGGTGTTTCCAAGAGTGATATTACCAGTTCCAGCATTAATCGTAGCGTCAGCACCGAGTGCGAGTAAGCCAGCATAACTTGCAGCAGTTGTACGGTTGTTAATAAGCGCACCACCCAATGGGCTGGTAGAAGTGGATGTAGCCATTGCACCAGTACCACTAATAGTCAGCGCGTTGGTGTTGGATACAGTATTTCCGTAAAGATCAAGCGTCGCACCAGAAGCAACAGTGACAGCACCGTTGTCACCTAAACCTTGAGCGTTACCTAAGCGAACAGTACCACTGTTAATCAATGTTGTACCCGTATAGGTATTGGCACCGTTAAGAGTCAGGCGATCGCCACCGTTCTTGATAATACCACCTGAACCAGTTCCGATGACGGAAGAGATGGTGGTAATTTGATTACCAGCTACAGTGAGTGTATAACCTGAACCAGTGATTGTTCCGGAAGTGAGTGAGAGATTACCACTTACAGCGGAGATGGTGGTGTCTCCGGCTAACGTAACTGTACCAGCATATGAAGCACTAGGACTATTTGCATTGATAAGTGCACCACCTCTGGCGCCATCTCCAGTACCACTAAGAGTCAGAGGATTGGTGTTAGCTACAGTCTGTCCGGATAAGTCTAGAGACGCACCAGAGGCGATTGTAACTGTACCACTACCATTACCTAAAGCAGCTGCGTTGCCAATTCTGAGCGTACCAGTATTGACAGTAACATCGCCAGAATAGGTACCTGCACCATTGAGAGTTAATCGATTACTACCGTTCTTGATAATACCACCTGAACCAGTGGTAATTCCACTCGTTATGGTTGTGTCGTAAGATCCGTCGACAGTTAAGGTGAAGCCTGAACCCGAGATATTTCCTGCGTTAGTAAGCGTAATAGTGCCACTAGAAGCCTTGATTGTCGCATTACCACCGAGAGTAAGAAGACCATCGTAGGTAGTACTTGAAGCACTAGTATTGATTAACGCACCACCGGCACCCGCGGCACCTGTACCAGTAATCGACAATGCATTCGTGGTGGTGATGGTTCTACCGGATAAATCTAAAGTACCACCATCATTAACAGTCACACCGGATGATGAACCTAAAGCTCCCGAAGCAGTTAATTTTAATCGACCAGCGTTAATAGTGATTGCACCAGTAAATCCGTTAACAGATCCTGTCGGTGCTGTACCTCCAACCGTGGATATTCCAGCTGTATAATTAGTTCCATCGTACTGAATAAATGTGGCTGATACTGCTGCAGCAGGACTTAATACCCAGGTACCGGTACCGTTCTTGATAATACCGCCAGTTCCAAGAATTTGATTTTGAACTGTATTTTCTGTACCAGTTGCACCATCACCACTGAGTGTGAGATTGTAACCGCGAAGATTGATGGTTCGTGTTGCAGTCGAACCAGAACTGATTGTTAAAGCGCCGTAACTCGAACTAATGGTAGCGTCATCCATTAGGAGGAAGGTACCTGTCATGTTGGCTGCTGTGTTGCTAGTATTAGTAACAGCACCTGCGCCACTGTATCCAGAACCAGACAGCATGACGGCAATAGTTTTTCCGTATACTTGACCGTTAACATCCAATGTTCCTCCTGAATTTATGAGTATAGCATTACCAACGTAGCTGTTCGTTGCACCGAACACGTTACTTCCCGCACTACCTAAAGCCTGAGTGTGTCCAAGCTTAATAGTACCATTATTGATAGTAGCAGCATATACATTTGCGGCAGTACTGTATGCGACGTTGTTTAGACCATTAAGGGTTAAAGTTCCGGTACCATTCTTTACAAATCTGGTGCTGGCTGTTACCTCATTAATGGTGGTGTTGTAAGATCCATCTACAGTGAGGAGGCGAGTACCAGATCCACCGGTATTCATGTTACCAGAGTTAGTGAGATTGATATCACCCGAAGTCGCTTTGATGGTGGCATCGGCCGAAAGTCCGACCAATCCAGCATAGGTCACAGCGTTAGTGCTAGTGTTGATTAAAGCACCACCGGCATTAGCAGCACCAGTACCACTGATATTGAGTGAATTGGTATTGGCTATCGTTAGACCGTTAAGATCGATAGTCGCACCCGATGAAACCGTTGCAGTGGAAGCAGTGACACCATCGAAGCCGAGTGCACCCGCATTAGCTAATACGAGTCGACCAGCGCTAACTGTGGTAGCACCGGTATAGGTATTAGCTCCGGACAATGTTAAAGTACCTGTACCAGTCTTAGTCAGACCACCTGCACCTGTGCCAATCACGGATGAGATTGAAGTGTCTGAAGAACCAGCAACAGAAAGTGTGAATCCTGAACCCGAGATAGCACTTGGACTTACGAGTGAGAGATTACCAGTGGACGCACTGATGGTGGCATTAGCTCCCAACGAAATTTGGCCAGCATAACTAGAGGCAGCTGCGTTGCTATTGACTAAAGCACCACCTGCAGAAGCAGCACCCGTGCCGCTAATGGTTAATGCATTAGTATTGGTTACGGTTAGTCCGTTAAGATCTAAGGTCGCACCCGAGGCAACCGTGACAGCTGAATAAGAACTTCCATCAAAGCCCAGGGCTGCGGCGTTATTCAATTTGATAGTACCAGCGTTAACATTGGTTGCACCCGTGTAGGTGTCTGCACCCGATAAGATTAAGGTACCAGTGCTTGTCTTCGTCAGCGCACCTGCACCTGAAATAATTCCAGTGCTTGTACCAGCGGCCACCGAGAGAGTTTTCGTCGCAGCGATTGCAACATTACCACCGTTCAGAGTAGTGATGCTTGCATTGCCGTTAGCGGTTAAGGCACCACCCGACATGGTCGAGACAGTCGCAGTACCACCAACTGTTACGTTACCTTCGGAAATTCCGTTAGTGATTGTCGCGTCGCTTGCGAAGGAAGTTGAACCAGCACCCGATAAGGTAGCCACGGTTACGGTTCCTGAATTACCGCTGAAGTTAACAGTTCCAGCGTTACTTAATGTACCAACGCTTTGACCTGCAGTTCCAGAAATCGTGGCTGAGCCAGAAGTAACATCGAGGTTAATACCTGATTGGAAATCTACAGCTGACAGAGATCCACCATCAACGGTGATGCCCGATGTACCAGCGAGTGCACCCGTAACAGCAGAAAGAGTTCCGGCGTTAACGGTAGTCGCACCTGTGTAATCGTTCGCAAAGTTAAGAGTGAGAGTTCCGTTACCAGACTTCGTTAAACCACCTGCGCCAGTGATCTTAGCGGTCGAGACCGTGGTGTTACCTGCACCAGAAACGGTCAGGAGGTTTCCACCATTGGTGATTCCACCGGTAAGAGTGAAAGTACCAGCGTCGGACGCAATCGTTGCAGCGTCAGTAAGGGTGATCGCACCCGCGAAAGTATTGTCACCCGAGGTGTTTCTTAATGCACCGCCCGATGAAATACCTGAGCCAGCGATCGATAAAGTTTCTGCAGCGGTAGTTATACCACCGGAAATTTCAAGCGCTGCACCAGATTCAACAATCGTATTAGCCGATGCGCCTGTACCACCTAACGCATTAGCGTTGGAGATTCGGACCACACCACCCGAGATCAAGGTTGCACCAGTATATGTATTGGCGTTGGTGATGAATAAATTACCGCCGTTAGATTTTGTTAATGACGCACCAGATGCAATGCCGGCAGCACCAGAGAAGGTGTATGTACCCGATGCAGCTGAAACTTTAACTTCACCAGGATTAACATCAGTTCCAATCGTAACTGTGCCACCGTCTGTATTTCCGAAGGTTACAACGTCACCATCAGTGAAGACTGAAGCGGTAGAAGCATTCAACCAGTTTTCAGCGCTAGTATTCCAAGCACCGTTAGTTAAATTCCAAGTTAAGTTGGCGGAATTCTGTGCAACGATGACGTTGTACTGATTCGCAACCGATGTATCCACCGTGAAGGTCTTACCGAGAACTCCCGTTGGACCATTAAAGGTGAAGCCTGAGGCAGAACCAGAACCAAAGGTTAAGAGAGTGTAAGTACCTAGTGTATACGATGCAGGAAGGGAGAGATTAATAACGGTACCAGATGCGGAGAGCGCACCAGTGACTGCTAAAGTCCTACCTAGTTCGTAGCTAATACTACCACCCGTTGTAGTTAAATCACCAGCAACGGTTAAACTACCCGCCGTTAAAGCAATCGCACCGGATGATAAACTGATACTCCCGGCAACGTTGTTAGGTGTATTGACGATGGTTGCACTATTTGCGCTGTTTGCACCAGTGTTTGTTACAGAAAGCGTACCGCCACCAATGGACAATGTGCCTTCACCGATTGCACCAGAACCAGAGAGAGCAATCGTACCACTATTAAGAGTGGTACCACCCGAGTAGGTATTAGCACCGGTTAAGGAGAGTGTACCATTACCACTCTTGGTTAAAGCACCTGCACCCGAGATCACACCGGAGGTTGTACCAGTAGCAACAGTGAGAGTCTTGGTTGAAGCAATTGAAACAGTGCCACCGTTAAGAGTGGTGATTCCTGCATTGCCATTAGCGGTTAAGGCACCACCCGACATGGTCGAGATAGTCGCATCTCCACTCACATTGGTAGTACCACCAGAAATATTCGCTACAGTGGTTTGTCCGAGGGATCCAGCAGTCACATTACCCCCTGAGATTGCACTGTTTAACGCACCGGTTACATTGACGGTACCAGCGGAAATACCGCCAGTAATGATCGCGTTGCTAGAGAACGCAGTTGTACCTGATCCAACTAAGCTGGAGGCGGTAATTGTACCCGAGCCGCCCGTGAAGTTTACAGTACCAGAATTATTGATTCCGGCAACCGAGAGACCTGTTCCAGAAATGGCAGCAACTGCACCAGAGGCAACGGTCATGGTGGCAGAGGCTTTGTAATCGACCGCACTTAATCTACCGCCGGAAATATTGATTCCTGATGTGTTAGCAAGCGCACCAGAAACTGCAGCAAGAGTACCTGCACTTACATTGGTTGCACCTGAGTAATCACTCGCGATGTTAAGATTTAATGTACCTGCACCTGATTTATTTAAGGCACCAGTTCCAGTGAGCTTGGTTCCTGAAATAGTTGTGTTACTAGCACCATTAACAGTGAGTGTGTTTGCACCTAGGGTGACACCACCCGAAAGAGTAAGATTACCGCTACCAGCGTTAATGGTGGATGCTGATCCGAGTGTAACAGCACCAACATAGGTTGCTCCATTTGTACTTGAGTTTTGTAATGCGCCGCTGGCACCTGCCGCACCAGTACCATTAATGGTCAGCGCATTGGCACCTAACATAGTAGTACCAGATAAATCGATCGTTCCGCTATTTAGTACTACTGCTCCGAAAGCTTTGGTTGTATTTGAAAAGCCCGTAGCCAGTGAACTGCCCGGACCCGCAAAATAGGCGGTGCTACTTGCGCCGTTATAGCCAGCGCCAAGAGTATTCGATGTTGCAGTTGTATCAACTGCACGATTACCACCGAATGCGTAGGCATTTTGAACATAGACCATACCATTACTGATGGTAGTACCGCCAGTATAACTGTTCGCACCAGCAAGATAAGTGTTTCCAGTTGAAGTAATGGTGAGGCCACCAGCTGTAGCGCTATTGTATGCTATAGTACTGGTAGTCATTTGGCGCCCCCCATCATTAATCGCGCCGTTGATATTGATGGTGCCAGCACCAGCGATATTTAAAACACCAAATCTGGTAGTAGTGTTAGAAATTAGTGCAAAGGCCGCATACGCAGCAGTTCCAGCACCATAAGGACTGTATATGGAACTAAGTGGTGCGGTACCGTTAAATGTCATTTTAGCATTCGCAGCCGCGGCTACGGTTACGGTGTTTGTGCCATTGATTGCGGCCGCGATCCAGATAACTTCGTTGAAAGTCTGACCGGCGGCAATGGTAGAATTATTTTCGATTTTTCCGCCATTAGAAATTTCAATTTTTCTGTTCGATGCGTTGCTATTAGGAGCAAATGTATAAGCACCGGCGCCTGCTGCGAAGTTTATACTATTAGCAGCACGATTCGCACCATGATTGACCCAACCTGATGTTGTGCCATTGAAGTACATATTGTCCGTCGCTAAACTAAATGCATTTGTAGAAGCGCCGCCATCGAAGTTGAATGCGGGACCACCACCAGGTGCGGTTGACCACATGTTTTGAATTCCTGTGGTCGCACCAATTTGAGCCGCGCCAGTGAGTGAGGTTGCACCTAAACTCGCGCTACCAGTCCAATAGTAATCAACTGCTTGCGCGGTCGGAACTAAATTTGATACAATATTTCCGTCAGAAGATTTCGTCACTTGGCTCACGGCGCCGATCGCGACGGCGAGAGAGGCGGCGTTCATCAGCCACACCGCATTGGCACGAACGCGTTGCGAATTTGATACAATCTTGGAAGGTGAGTTTTTCATAAAAACTTTTTTGGGGTGTTTAAAATTTACCAGTCCTAGGGTCATACACAAGTAAGAAGTGATAAAATTTTTGTAAAATTTAGGGGGGGGTGAAGGCCGGCAAAACATGCATTAAATAAAATGTAAAAATGATAATTTTGACCTCATTTTTATTATTTAAAATGGCTTTTAAACTTATTCATCGGCGATCCCGCCCTCCCTGGGGTTAAATGTGGGTTAAATTCTTAAAAAAATCGTAAAATTTTATAATTTAGATTCAGAATTATAACGGTTGAATGTCTAATTTTAGACAAAACTTGGCTGCCTACCCTCTGGTCATGAACGGCGAATTCATGGAAATTAACCTCCAAACCACCCCGGTAAACAAAAAGGCCCGTCAGCTTCGAGGGCTAACGGGCCAATTTCAGCTTAAAACTTAACTAAATTTTACTTTTTATCGCTGGAGCAGCAGGAAGACGAGGCAGTCGAAGTCGAGCAGCAGCTGTCCCCATCCTTAGCGCAGCAACCGGACCCGCAACAGGCCAGACAACAGAAACCGCGACGACCAACATACGCCAGGAAAAGCACCGCAGCGATGGCGAAGATCACAATCGGGTCCTTAATTCCACCAAAGAAGAATTGATGAACACAGGCAATGTTTACAACGACGGCGCCAATAATCACTAAGCCCCAGTTGCGTAATCGTGGGAGCAAGAGTAATACGCCACCGAGAATTTCTAAAACTTTAACAAACTTCAAATAGCCACTGGCATACATCGCACCGAGAAACGCTGCGGCAGGTGAGCCTTCAGCTGGCGATGGAACCGGAAAGAAGTTAAGGAAAAAGTTCAGGCCAAAGACCACGAACATTAAACCAAGTAGGGTAGCTACAATTGAGGATAGGGTTTTCATACAACGCAAACGTTAGTGTCTTCCAACCAGAGAGGAAGATTAAAATTGTTTTAAGCTAAATCAAAAAGCAACGCTTCCACCGAATCACCTAAAGCCTCAAACTGCCATAGGCCACTTTGCTCAGTGCGCCATGCATCACCCGCTTGTAAGGAATCTTGCGCAACATTCACGGCACCAGAAATCACCTGCAACCAAAGTCCTCTCCCCTGTTTCAAGTCGTGTTCGATTTTTTGTTTAGCATTCAACTTCAATCGATACACCGAAACATCCTGATAAACTTTGGCGGACTGCTCACGTCCATCTTCCGAAATAATTAAAACCTTCGCCGCGCTCTGCATCTCAGTGGTCGGCTTCCACTCGGAATATCTCGGCGCCAAACCATTCGCCTTAGGCTCAATCCAAACTTGAATGAAACGTAAGACCTCTGATTTTGAAGGGTTAAACTCACTATGCTTCACCCCCGAACCGGCACTCATTACCTGAATTTGCCCAGGTTTTAATTCGGCGTTGTTACCCAAACTATCTCGGTGCGCAATGGTCCCTTCTAAAACATAACTAAAAATTTCCATGTCCTTGTGTCCATGCGTTGGAAAGCCCGCACCCGCTGCAACGACGTCCTGATTAATCACGCGCAGCGTACGAAATCCCATGTGCTTGAGATCATAATAATCTCCAAAACTAAAACTGAGTTTTGATTGCACGGCACCGTAGTCCATGAAACCACGCTCGGATGATCGACGTATACCTGTGTTAGCCATAGCATCACACAAAGTCATTTAAACCTAAGCGCAAGTTTCCTAACACTAAAGGTGCGAACAACTCGAGGTTACGATTTAAACTGCGAATGAGCCCGAATCGCTTGCTCGAAACTGGGCTGATTAGACACGGCAAGCATCGCAGGAAATTTCGCATTGGACCGCTCCCACTTACTCAACCACTCACAGTCAAGTAAAGCATAACGACTCAACGCTTTCTCCGGATGAATCAAAGCTATGGTGGTTTCACTTTTTACGCCAGTGGCAACACCCGCAGCCACATTGAAACCAGCCGCGAGCAAACTTGCCCGTACTGCAGTCGAAGCTGAATAGGTAAAGAGAGCGAGCGACTTATCCGATTTCACCATCGCAAATAATTTTTTAAACGCATCGGGATGCCAGCCATGAGTATCGGTCTTATGCGAAAAGAAATCGTAGAAAATAATATCGGGTTTTTCCGAGACGTTTGGTGCGGTTTCCCAAAAATCACCCTCATGTAATTCCCAGCTTAACCCTTGGAACTGTCGAGATACCCAATTTTTACGGGCTAGAATCGCATCGGGGGCACTGTGACGGAGATACTCAAATTTAGATTTATGGGTGAGGGCTAAACGGAGCGCATCGAGATTATTTTCGAAGCTGATGATTTTCATTCGTCGCACTTCCCCTTCACTCGCGAGTTTCTCATAACATTGTACAGCCGCCATCGCATTCGTGGCAGCACCCAATCCCACATCCCAAATAATCAGCTCAGGAACATCATTTGGAGATTTTCCTTCAGGTAGGCGTAAGTGTTTAGGTAACTCAGCTTGATCGACGTAAAGTGACTTCGCTTCATCCATCGGAGGCGTATGCGAATGCATGATTTCACCCGATGATACTTGCTTGATACTCGCAAAGCCCGCGGGGGCGATATGCACCACATAATCGCCGAGTGTACGCGGGCGACGTTCCTTGCCGACCTTCGGAGGGCTGGCGGGATTCTCCGCATCTTCAATCGCGAGAATAGTTCGACGACTATTGTAGTACTCTAAAAATCTATCTTCTAAAATACTCTGACGAATCTCCCGCATCATCTGATGATAAAAGGCGATGTTGTGCTGGCCGAGCAAAGTCCAACCCAAGGGCTCACGCGTTTTGGTTAAGTGATGGAGATAGCCACGAGAGTATTTTTGGCAGACCGGACACGCGCAATTAGCATCGATTTTTTCCTCTGAGAATTTGTAAACCGATCGACGTAATTGGAGTAAGCCTTTCGAGGTGAAAGCAGTGCCAAATTGGGCGACTTTATTGGGGATAATGCAGTCAAACATATCCACCCCACGATGCACGGCCTCAAGTAAATCGAGCGGAGTTCCTACACCCATGAGATAGCGCGGTTTATCTTCGGGTAAAAGTGCAGCGGCGATTTCGCATGTGTCCTCGCGCTCTTGTTTTTCTTCGCCGACGGCGAGACCGCCAATCGCAAATCCATCGAAAGGTAATTGGGTTAATCCATCCGCACTTTGTTTTCGAAGTTCCGGATAGAGCGCACCTTGTACGATACCGAACATCGATTGTAGAGATTCACCGCGCGCTTTTAAACTACGCACTGCCCAACGTTGGGTAATTTCTAAGGCACGTTTCGCCGTGGCCTTGTCAGCGGTCGACGGAATGCACTGATCGAGCACCATCATAATATCGCTACCGATGGCCATTTGCGTCGCGATGCTTACTTCCGGACTCAGCAGAATTTTTTTACCATCAACGTAACTTCGGAATTCCGCGCCGTCTTCGTCGATTGAACGAGAATGCGGAAGTGAAAAAATTTGGTAGCCGCCCGAATCCGTGAGTACAGATTTACCCCAGTTCATGAAAGAATGAATGCCACCAAACTTTTGAAAGACCTCGGGACCTGGTCGCAGTAATAAGTGATAAGTATTCGCTAAGAGAATTTGCGATCCCGAGTCGTGTAATGTTTCGAAGGTTTGTGCTTTAACCGTCGCCTGCGTGCCCACGGGCATAAACAGAGGAGTTTTAACTTCATTATGGAGAGTATGGAATGTCGCCGCCCGAGCTCTGGAGCCAGAAGCCTTGGCCTCTAATTTAAACTTTAAGCGAGATGCCGACATGCAGTTGCTCCATCGGTAGGTTACCTCAATCGAAATAGCAAGATTGCGAAAATTGGGCGATTTAAGCCAATTTAAGGAATTTGGAACTTGTTAGCCTTTGAGGTGTTTCCTAAGAACCCAACGACCTCATAAATGATGAAAAAGTTACTTACTCTTATTACCCTCGGACTACTCAGCGCCCAGCTTTGTGCAGAGGAGAAAAAAATGAATGTGCTGTTTATTGCCATTGATGACCTCCGTCCTGAATTAAGTTGTTACGGCAACACCGTCGTCAAGACCCCTAACTTTGATCGTCTCGCCAAACGCAGCATGGTGTTTAATCGCGCCTACTGCCAACAATCCATTTGTGCTCCATCTCGTGCGTCCATCATGACGGGTAAACGTCCAGACAACACGCGCGTCTGGGATTTAGAAACACACTTCCGCACTGCCCTCCCTAACGCGGTCTCCCTCGGACAATTCTTTATTAAGAACGGATACTTCTCTCAAGGTATGGGTAAAATTTTCCACGGTGGTTACGATGATGCTGTAGGTTGGTCAGTACCCTGGGGAACTCCTGAAGCTGACATCTATGCGAATCCTGAAAATCGCCAAGCTCTTGAAAACTCCCGAAAAAGCGGTGCAGCAAAAGTCAAAGGTCCTGCATTCGAAGCCGGCGATGTACCCGATGATTTTTACACTGACGGAAAGACCGCACGTCTCGCCGCGAAAACTCTGGGTGAATTAAAGAAAAAGGATTCCCCGTTCTTCCTGGCAGTTGGTTTCTCCAAACCTCACCTCCCCTTCGTTTCCCCTAAGAAATATTGGGATATGTATGACGCCGATAAATTGCCTGATACCAGCAGCAAGTATCCCGAGGGCTCTCCAGTCTACGCAAACGATAGCGATAGCGGCGAGTTACGCTCTTACACCAACATTCCTCCTCGGGAGAAAAAACAAGACTTCACCGCTATCCCCGATAAATTAGCCAAACAGCTTCGTCACGGCTACTACGCTGCCGTGAGTTACGCCGATGCCAATCTTGGTATTCTTCTCGATGCCTTAGAAAAAGGAGGTCTCGCTGATAGCACTGTCATTGTCCTCTGGGGCGATCACG
>JBBAUU010000031.1:0-12523 GCA_040398065.1 Opitutales bacterium
CGGGTGACTGTCGCCCGCTTTCGCAAAAAGAGATCGGGATGATTTTCGAAAATTAAGCCGTAAATAATAGGAATTGCACCTAAGCCCGCTTTAAATAACCACTTTTATTATGTCCGCAGTTTACGATAAAAATAATCCATTCCACGCCAAGCTCGTGGATCGTCGACGTCTCAGCTCCGCGGCTAGTCTCAAAGACACTCAACACTTTTCCGTCTTACTCGATGGTAGCGGACTCTCCTACAAATGCGGTGACTCACTCGGAGTTTTTCCAACCAATAACGCCCATGCTGTCGCAGCCTTACTAAAAGCTGCTGGTTTTACGGGCACAGAGCCAGTCACGATTCCTAAAGATACCACAGCGATTACTCTAAAAGAGGCACTGACCAATCGTCTGGCTTTAAATGGCCCGACCTATAAATTTGTTCAACTTCTTCATGATCGTGCTACTGATGAAGTACAGAAAGCAGCATTGGCTTCTCGTATCGCCGAAGCAGACCCTGAAAAAAAGAAATCCTGGATTGAGCAGCGCGAGTACGTAGACCTTTTTGAAGAATTTTCCTCCGCTAAAATTTCCGCACAAGAATTAATCGAGCTACAACGCAAGCTCATGCCTCGCCTGTATTCGATTTCCTCCGCTCCCTCAAAATATCCCAACGAAATTCATCTCACCGTGGCTGTCGTACGTTATGAAACAAACGGACGAAAGAGAGAAGGGGTGTGTTCCACTTATCTAGCTGATCGTGCTCAGTTAAACACCGCAGAGGTGCCCGTCTTTGTTGCTCATTCTCACTTCGGTTTACCCGCCGATGATTCTGTTCCTGTAATCATGGTCGGACCTGGTACCGGCGTCGCCCCTTTCCGTAGTTTCGTCATGGATCGTGCTACACGCGGTGCCAAAGGTCGCAATTGGTTATTCTTTGGTGATCAACGTAAGGACCATGATTTTCTTTATGCGGATGAGTGGGCTGACTATTTAAAATCCGGTACGTTGACCCGACTTGACCTCGCGTTCTCCCGCGACCAAGCCGAAAAAATTTACGTCCAAGATCGCATGCGCGAAAATGCAGCTGAGTTATGGAAGTGGATTTCTGAAGGCGCTTACTTCTATGTTTGTGGTGATGCGAAACGTATGGCCAAAGATGTCGATGCCGCTCTCCATCAAATCGTTTCTGAGCACGGTAAGATGTCACCCGAAGCCGCCGTCGATTGGGTTAAGCAATTTAAAAAGGATGGGCGTTACCAACGCGATGTTTACTGAGTATTTTCGAATTATTTTCCATAAATTCGTCACTTGCCTAAGCACCCGTTTCCCTCCACTTAAATACCAATGCATCTCACGCACACTCCTCGCGTAGCTTTAGTCACTGGTGCCGGTCGTGGTATCGGTAAAGCCATCGCTGAACGTCTCGCCGCTCACGGTCACACAGTACTCTGCGTTTCAAAATCCGAAACCTGCGTTGCCGTCGCTAACGATATCATCGCGAAGGGTCAAAAAGCCAAAGCATATCAGGTTGATGTCTCTGATCCCGTCGCCGTTGCCAAAGCGTGTGAACAAATTCTTGCTGAGTTTGGTGCTGTTGAAATTTTAGTTAATAACGCTGGTATCACTCGCGATAAACTCGTGATGGCGATGTCCGAAGGGGATTGGAACGATGTAATCTCCACCAATCTCTCTTCCGCGTTTTACTGGGTAAAAGGCCTGCTCCGTCCAATGACCAAAAAGCGCTGGGGCCGCATTATCAGCATTTCTTCAGTCTCGGGCGTTCAAGGTAACGCTGGGCAAGCTAACTATGCTTCAGCTAAAGCTGGACTCCATGGCTTGACCATGAGCCTCGCGCGCGAACTCGCCGGTCGTACTATCACCGCCAATGCCGTTGCCCCTGGGTTTATTACCAGTGACATGACGAATGAACTGACCGATGAAGTTAAACAAAAGGTTTTAGCCTATATTCCCCTCGGCCGTTTCGGCGACCCCAAGGATATCGCTGCAATGGTAGACTTTTTAGCCTCCGAAGAGGGCGGTTATATCACCGGACAGGTCTTTTCTGTTGACGGAGGAATGGCTATCTGACACCTAAAAACCAACAAAACCGACCTTTACCATGCCTGAAAATATCGAAAAACGTGTCACCGACATCATCGTTAAACAGTTGAGCGTCAACGCCGAGCAGGTCACTGCCGCCGCTGGCTTCCAAACTGACCTTAAGGCCGATTCGCTCGACCTCGTAGAAATCATCATGGCTTTTGAAGACGAGTTTGGCATCGCTTCAATTCCTGAAGAAAAAGCTGCGTCCATGAAGACCGTGGGCGACGCGATCGAGTATATCAAGGCCAACGCCACCAAATAATTCTGACGGGCCAATTCGCCCGTAATCGTGAGCACACCTAGCAATCCTCGCCGAGTAGTCGTCACAGGCATTGGTTGTCTGACGTCTCTTGGTCCCGACACTGCAACCTTCTGGGACTCTTTGTTAAAGGGCCGCTCAGGTATCTCACGCGTCACTCGTTTCGACCCCACTGATTTTCCTTCGAAGGTCGGCGCCGAAATCAGAGATTTTGATCCAGGTAAGTTCATGGATCCTAAAGAAGCGAAACGTAACGATCGCTACACGCAATACGCCGTCGCCGCTTCACGCATGGCCGTCGAAGATGCTAAGCTCGACGTTAACAAAATCGATTCCGAACGTTTCGGTGTAATCATCGGCTCGGGTATCGGCGGAATGGAGACCATCGAAAATCAAGCACGCGTTCTCATCGAACGTGGTCCTTCTCGCGTCTCACCTTTTACGATTCCTTCTTTAATCGCCAACATCGCTTCAGGCGTCGTCGCGATTGAATTCAAAGCGAAGTCAGTAAACTTCGGCGTCGTCTCTGCCTGCGCTTCAGGTTCTCACTCTCTCGGCGAAGCTTTGCGACACATTCGCGATGGCCACGCCGATATCATGCTTTCAGGCGGCTCCGAAGCGACTATTACACGTTTAGCCTACGCTGGATTCTGTAATATGAAGGCGATGTCTACGGACTTTAATGACACACCTGAAAAGGCTTCACGTCCTTTCGATAAATTACGCGATGGTTTTATTATGGGCGAAGGTTCGGGCGTTTTAGTCATCGAAGAACTCGAACACGCTAAAGCCCGCGGTGCCCGTATTTATTGCGAACTCGCTGGCTATGGTGCGACTTGCGATGCTTACCATATCACTGGACAAGACCAAGAGGGCAAAGGCCTCGCTCTCTGTCTCGACCGTGCTCTCGTCGATGCCGGTATCCAAAAATCCGAAGTAAATTATATTAACGCTCACGGTACTTCGACCGCCATCAATGATCGTTGTGAGTCTCTCGCTATCAAACGCTCCTTTGGAGATTTAGCTCTTAAACTCGCCATCTCTTCTACGAAGTCGATGACAGGTCACTTGCTCGGCGCCGCCGGTGGAATTGAAGCCGCTGTCTGCGCTCTCGCTATTCATAACGGTGTTGTTCCTCCGACTATTAATTACGAAAATCCTGATCCTGATTGTGATTTAGATTATGTGCCGAACAAAGCTCGCACGATGAAAGTCGACGTCGCTATTTCCAATAATTTAGGTTTCGGTGGTCATAACGCTTCGCTGGTCTTCAAGCGTTTTAAGTAATCGACCCGATAGCTTTTTCCCAAGTTTCGACTTCACCTTTAATGCCGTGAAGTTGCAGCGCTTGTCGAATTTCACTGTGCGACGGCTCAGCCACGGCATGATCAGGATCGGCTGTTAAATCGGGCCTAACTCGACGGACAACCGCCCACGCCGCCCACGCCCGCCACTTCTTTTGCGCAGCTCGGTCTCCTTTAACACGATCAGCTAAATGCTGATAATGAACCCGGGCATTGCCTGTAAATTGTTCCGTGGGCTGACTGACTAACCAGCCAATCGCTGCATAGGGCAGAGGGTGTTCTTGTAGGCATTTCGCATGGGCCGGGACATCGCAATACAGCGCTCGATCGACTGCCAACAGCGCACGTGCGGGTAAATTTTCCAACCATAACTGTTGTCCATATTCTAAACAGAGCAGGTAAAGTTCTTCGCCTTGATCATCGCGCAAGGCATTGAGCTCGCGCCACGATAATTTTTTCCGGCCAGACGGTAAATAGGGGCAGGGTGTAGCCACGAATTAAGGCCGAGCGTAAGGATTAGTTTTCTTTTCTTTGCCGACCGATGTGTTGCCGCCGTGACCTGGAAGTAGATTTGTATCTTCAGGCAAAGTATAAATCTGCTCGCGAATGGATTTTAATAACTGATTCCAATCGCCATTGGGTAAATCGGTGCGACCGACCGATCCGTTAAAAATCGCATCACCCGTAAACGCCAATTTTTCCTCGGCACAGTAAAACAGTAGACTGCCCGGACAGTGTCCAGGTACGTGGCGCACTTCAAATTTTTTACCAAGAGCATTGAATGAATCGCCTTGTTTAAGCCACTGAGTGACTTTGCAGGAGTGAAAATCTTCTTCGGTCAAAAAGGGCATCATGGCTTGGTAGCGATCGCGATATCCCTCAATGTTTTCAATGAGTTGCTGATCATCCTCATGAGCTAGTGCCTGTGCTCCCGCGCTCGCAAAAGCATGCGCATCACACATGTGATCCCAATGTCCGTGCGTGATTAAAATGTGGGTGAGTTTGAGCCCGCGTTTTTTGATTTCGGGTAAAAGGGTTTTCGCGGCATCGCGAGGCGCATCGACCACGACGCAGGATTTGCCGTCATCCGACGTCAACAAATACGCGTTGGTTTCAAAGGGTCCAAGAGACCAGGATTCAATTTTCATAAACGATTAAGCGAAGGCCCGATTAAAAGCTTCTTCGATTTTTGCAGGGGGTCTGACAGGTTTAAATTCGCGATTCACAAAGGCATGCACTGTAAATCCTTCAACAATGAGTTCAGTGCCACGTGTGACCTGATATTTTAGGTGTAATCGAGCCTTGGGCTTTTCTAAAATGGTCACAGTAATTTTTAAACGATCATCAAAATGCGAGGGGCGATGATACGTGAGTCCTGTTTCTAAAACAGGAAGGAGGAATCCGTCTTTTTCTAAGTCGCGGTACGGACAACCAATCTTATCTAATAAAGCTACCCGTGCCATTTCGAACCAAGGTAGATAATTACCATGGTAGGTGACACCCATGGCGTCGGTCTCCGCAAAGCGAACTCGTGTTTCAACTGAGGCTTCTAGCATATCATTAAATTGACGAATTTATTTAATTTTCCAATGACAAAGCCACAGCTGTGAACGGCTTCTCCTTGCCGAATGTCTAACATCACTGAATATGCGGACATGGGACAGCGCGAACGTTGGCTAATCTTCATGCTCGGTACACTTATCGGGGCTGGTTTGCTGTGGACTTTCAAAACACAGAGCGAGCCCGCCCGAACGGAGAAACGTTTGGTCCGTGAATCGCTTAATCTCCCTGGCATGATGTACGACTTCGCCGTCACTCAAAAGGGATTCTACGGACACTATGTTTTGTTCGAATCCGTTGAGACGCTTCCCGATGGTTCCAAGGTCCGCACGATTGTGACGGGAGGGCGTCGACACTATAACGCGGAGGGTACAGAACTTCCTCAGGAATATTTATTGATTACAGAAACCTACGCCCCCGGCACGCCACTCGCTGAAGCAGGTCCAGTTACGCATTACACTTTCGCTTTCGCAGACCGTTTAACCATCCAGCTTCGCATGGGGTATTCTGCGGCTGATGTAACGACCGATTTTGGTGACGTCGCAACCCCAGTCGCCGATCGACCTGATTTAGTGACTCTTAAATTAACAAAATGGATTAAAAGCCATCAGGCTAAAGACTGGAGTAAATTAAACGAGTTATTCAAAGGTCTATCCAAAAAATCAGCCGTGCAATCCGTCGAACTGACACTAATTGATTGGCAGAGCGAAGCTGAATTAATAAAACAAAATTCCACTAAGTAATGTCGACCGTCAAACAAGGGGGGATTTTTACCGTTATATTGAGCCTCTGCGTTAACGTCGTTCTCGCTAGCGTTAAGTGTACGGTCGGTGTGGTCGCTAATTCACACGCGCTGATTGCGGACGGTATTCACTCACTCACCGATATTGCGGGCGACATCGCCGCCGTCATCGGCATCCGTCTCGCCCACTTACCCAAAGACGATGATCACCCTTATGGACATCACCGCTTCTCAACCCTCGCGACACTCTTCATTTCTACTTTAGTTTTAAGTTTCTGTATCGGCCTCGCTTGGCATTCACTCAAAAATTTAGTCCAAGGAAATGTATCAGAGGTTCCGGGAGTGGCGGCTGCATGGGTTGCAGGTATCGCACTCATTATTAAAGAAACTTTTTATCAATTTGCTCGACGTCAGGCCGAAAAATTGGGCTCGCGCTTACTGATGGCCAACGCCGCCGACCATCGTGCAGACGCCATCGCTTCATTGCTCGCACTGATTGCCGTAGTCATCGCAAATACGAATCCTGCGTGGGTTGCGGTCGATAAAGTAATCGGACTAGTGCTCGCAGGCTGGCTCGGTGCGGAAGGTATCAAATTATTTAAATCTGCCTGTGCTGATTTAATTGATACCGCCCCTGAGGAAAAAATTCTGAAAGATCTGAGTGAGCACATTCTTGCCGTTCCTGGTACCAAAGGATTTCACGCCTTCCGCGCTCGTCGCGTGGGTGATCGCTTCGAAGTAGACTTCCACCTGCAAGTGGATGAAACAGCGACTGTGGCCCAAGGGCATGCGATTGCCGGACAGGTTAAATCAGATATTTTACGTCTACATCCTGAAGTGGTTTCTGTTTTGGTCCATGTCGAACCCGATGCCCCTGAATATCGTAAGGAGGATGGGCATCATGGACGGATTAATTAAATCGGTGTATGCAATTTTCCCGAGCGATTTTTTTATTTTTATCGGCGCAATTCCTACAAGCCGCTCCCGTCGTTCGACCTAATATCATTTTCATTTTTGCCGATGATCAGCGCGCCGATACGATTGCCAGCTTAGGTAATCCATTCATCAAAACACCTAACTTGGATCGTCTGGTTAAATTGGGTGTTTCGTTTGAACGTGCCTACATGCAGGGTAGTAATTCTGTTGCCACCTGTATTCCTTCACGTGCCATGCTTCTTTCGGGCCGATCTTTGACACAGATTGATACGAAACTTATCAACCACCAAACTTGGCCTCACGCTTTTGGCGAAGCGGGCTATATGACATTCGCAAGTGGTAAGTGGCATAATGGTTCAGCCTCATTACCTAAGTCGTTTCAAAGTGCTAAAGCGCTCTTCGTAGGCGGTATGGTAAATCCTATGCGCGCTCCCATCAGCGATATGATGCCGGACGGCAAGTTGACCACGCCCAAAACTTCTACGAAGCATCTTTGCGAATCTTCGACCGACGAGATGGTCGCATTCTTGAAATCGCAAGATGGTTCAAAACCTTTCTTCACTTATTTGTCCTTCGATGGTCCGCATGATCCGCATATTGTACCCGAAGATTACCCCGTGAAATATGATTCTACCGCGATACCCTTGCCGCCTAATTTCATGCCACAGCATCTTTTTAATAACGGCGAGATGCTCGTCCGCGATGAAAAGCTCTTAAAGTGGCCCCGCACGCAGGAACAAGTAAAGGTAATGCTTTCTGAATATTATCGCTACATCAGTTTCCTGGATGGTCAGATCGGTCGTATACTCGACGTAATCGAGACTTCGCCATTTGCCAAAAATACTATCATCGTTTTCTCCGCCGATTCTGGAGTGGCTTACGGTTCGCACGGTCTGATTGGGAAACAGAATTTATATGAACATTCGATTAGAGTACCTTTAATTATCGCTGGGCCTGGTATCGCTGCTGACCAGCGGACCTCAGCGATGTGCTATCTTCATGACGTCATGCCAACGCTTGGAAAACTTTGCGGCGTTACCGCCCCTAGAGGTGCCAATGGACAGGAGTTCTCGACCGTGCTCAAGATGCCAACCCATGATGGCCGATCTTTTCTATTCTTTGGTTATAAGTCTCTGCAAAAAGCATTCAACGACGGCCGTTGGAAATTGATACGTTATCCTCACATTAACAAGACTCAGCTCTTCGACTTAAAATCCGATCCGTACGAACTCAAAGACTTAGCGGCAGTGCCCGAGCAAGCTAATCGAGTAAAGGAAATGCTAACAAAACTTGAACTTGAAATGAAAGCTGACGGGGACAATGACCCTCTCACGGCAAATACGATTATGCCTAGTGAATGGATTGGCCCCAAAGAGAATAACCAACCCTGACGACGAGAACTAAGTTACTTGGTAAGACTTGTGTCCGAATTTATTCGTTAGCCAGGTTTGGAGTGTCTTAAAATCTTTGGGTGGCTCTACCGAAAAGGTCATTGGCTTTCCTGTCTGTGGATGCTTTAAGGTCAGCTTATGTGCATGCAGCATGACGCGTGGCATCGGCCATCCATCAAACGCAGGCACATCGAATTTTCCGTAAGTGCGATCGCCTAAAATAGCGTGACCAATGTGTGCAAGGTGAACACGAATCTGGTGGGTGCGTCCAGTGTGTGGATACGCTCTAATTAACGCAGCTTGTGGACCATATTTTTCTTCCACGCGCCAATCGGTAATCGCTTCGTGACGTCCATCCTCACGCACGGCCATACGTACACGCACGGTGCGGTGACGATCAATGTTCGCGTTTACTTGTCCACCGAGCAGACGCGGACTTTTATCCACGAGCGCTAAATATTCTTTTTTCGCGGTACGTTCACCAAATTGTTCCACTAAGTTGTGATAGGCTTTATCAGTCTTTGCTAAAACGATGACACCCGAAGTTTCGCGGTCGAGACGATGCACTACGCCTGGACGGGGAGCACCACCGGCGGGAGCTAATTTGCCTTTGGTATGATGGAGTAAACCATGCACCACAGAAAGTTCATCCGAACCTTGGACAGGGTGGGTGAGTAATCCACTGGGCTTATTAATAGCAATAATATGAGCGTCCTCGTAAATGACTTCTAAATTCATTTTTACCGCACTGGCCGTCGGCTCTTCTGGAGCGGGCAGGGCAACGGTGAGACTGTCTAAAGGATTTAATACGGTGCGACGATCAATCGCGACGCCGTCGCGAGTGATTAATCCTAAATCGAGTGCCTTCTGCACACGTGAACGGCTGATGCCGCTGAGTAATCCCGATAGAATTTTATCGGCACGTGCTGGTAATACCTCGGCCTCAAGTTTTACCTTATGGATTTCGTGTTCCGCCGTCGGTTGAACGGGCGCACGTTTAACGCCGCTACGCGAAGTTTTTTTCTCTTCGCGAGCCGGACGAAGAACTTTCGGAGAAACTTTTCGTGTTTGGGGTTTATGTTTAATCGAACCCGGTGATGGCTTGTGGGCCGGTTTTATTTTGGGAGGCATTAGCGTTTTTTTCCCAAAAGATAATCGGGATTCAATTTTTGTAAGGATTTAGGGACGAAGAGTCCATCCTTACGAATGACCTTACCGTCAAATCTAATTTCTCCGCCACCGTACTCGGGGCGTTGAATGCACACCATATCCCAGTGAATTGACGACTGATTACCATTATCCGTCGTTTCATAGCACATTCCAGGAGTGAAGTGGAATGATCCTGCAATCTTCTCATCAAAGAGAATATCCTGCATCGGATTTAAGATGTGTGGATTAAAACCAATCGCGAACTCACCAATATAACGAGCGCCCGCATCGGTATCTAAAATGGCATTGAGGCGTTTGGTGTTATTGGACGTCGCTTCGACGATTTTTCCTTTTTTGAAAACGAGACGAATATTTTCGAACGACACGCCTTGGTAAATGGTCGGTGCATTGTATTGAATCACACCTTCGACCGAATCTTTAATCGGTGCGGTAAATACTTCGCCATCGGGAATGTTGTGGCTGCCACCGCACGGAATCGCGTTCATTCCTTTGATGGAGAAACGTAAATCGGTACCAGGTGAAGTAATATGAACATCTTTAGTCTTCATCATGACTTCGCTGAGCGCATCCATCCCCGCCGTCATGCGTGAATAATCCAACGTACAAACTTTGAAAAAGAAATCGGCAAACGCTTCGGTACTCATCTTCGCCTGTTGAGCCATCGACGCAGTGGGCCAGCGCAACACGACCCACTTAGTTTTATTCACTCTCCAATCGAGAGTCGGCTGCATCGCTTGGGCGTGAGCTTTGGCTAAGGGGGAGGGAATATCGCTCGACTCGAAAATATTATCCGCACCGCGCACGGCAATGTAAGCATCCATCTTCTTCATCCGGGCTAACTCAAATTCGTTACTGAGTTTGAATTGTTCGGCGACTCCGTAACGCACGAGTTCACGATTGATCCGGGGCTTTTGTAAATTTACCAGAGGTACTGCACCGCGGGCACGGGCTGCACGGATGAGGGCGACCACAAATTCTTCAGGCACGTCGGCCACGTCGATTAAGACCTTCTGACCTTTTTTGAGGTCGATAGAGAATCCGCAGAGTACCTTGGCTAAGTCGTTATATCGTGAATCCATTTCACCTTAACCATGTCGGTTTTACCTAATTTTCCAAGTGCTAAACCCTTTCTTGCTACAATTATTGTTTCATATATCCAATAGGTATGTCGTCCTCCGGTCCCCATAAACGTGCGCAAGCTCTTACGAACGATGCGGCATTTGATTTCGCCGTGGGTGACGAAGCAGGGGCACTCGCTAAATTGAATGAAGCGGTCGCCCTCGCTCCCGATTTTTTTGAAGCCTGGTTGGCGAAGGCCGAAGTGCATTTCGCACAACGTCAGTTCGACGACGCACTGCAAGCAGGCGAAACGGCTTTATCATTAAAACCGAAAGACATTCATATTCATACATCGCTCTCCAGAATTTGGATGGAGCGTGGAGACAAAACGAAAGCTGAACACCACGGCGCCCAGGCCCGAATTCTAGGTTGGGGTGATCAGATTAAACAGCCCGAGGGCGGGCAGGCTGGCGATATCCAGTAAGGGCTGTGACAGCCCCTATTTTCCCTTGTGACACCCTGTCACGAGGATGCGTGACAGTTTAAGGTCAATTTAGGGAAGTAATCCTGCTTAACCTCAAAAAACCCACGTAAACTATTGCTAAACTCACTAAAAACCGTTTTGGCATTCCTTCTGCATTATGCAGTTCGCCCAGTCCGGGCAACCTAACCTTACCAACACCACTATGTCCAAAAACTCCAAACTCAAAGTAAAGCCCCTCGCTGATCGCGTTCTCGTTCAACGCATCGAGGAGGGCGAAGAAATCAAGGGTGGCATCATCATCCCTGATTCTGCCAAAGAAAAACCACAAGAAGCTCGCGTCGTTGCCCTCGGCACCGGTGCGCTCGACAAAGACGGCAAGAAGATTCCTTTCTCCGTTCAAGTGGGCGACAAAGTTCTTATCGGCAAATACGCCGGCTCTGAAGTGAAACTCAACGACGAGATGTACCTGCTTCTCTCCGAAAACGAAATCCTCGCGGTTATCGAATAATTATTTCTCTCACTCTAATAAATAAAATCCTATGTCCAAAAAACAAATCCTGTTCGATGAAGCCGCCCGCCGTAAGGTGTTGAACGGTGTAACCATTCTCGCCCGCGCTGTGAAAGTCACCCTCGGACCTAAAGGCCGTAATGTGATGATCGATAAAAAGTTCGGCGCTCCTAAAGTCACGAAAGACGGTGTCACCGTTGCTAAGGAAATCGAATTGAGCGATCCCTACGAAAACATGGGCGCACAAATGGTTCGTGAAGTAGCCTCCAAAACTGCCGATAAAGCAGGGGATGGTACCACCACCGCAACCGTTCTCGGTGAAGCTATCTATAAAGAAGGCCTTCGCTTCGTCGCCGCCGGTGCTAATCCGATCTTCGTTAAACGTGGTATCGATAAAGCCACTGAAGCGATTGTTAAAGAACTCGCTAACATCTCTAAGAAAATCAAAACCCGCGAAGAAATTAAGCAAGTTGCCACCGTTTCCGCTAACTGGGATTCATCCATCGGTGATATCATCGCCGAAGCCATGGACCGCGTAGGTAAAGACGGTACCATTACTGTTGAAGAAGCTAAGACCATTGAAACGACACTCGACGTCGTTGAAGGTATGCAATTCGACAAGGGTTACCTCTCGCCTTATTTCGCAACCAATGCTGAAACTCTCGAAGCTGTTCTGGAAGACGTTTACGTTCTGCTCTTCGAAAAGAAAATCAGCTCGATGAAGGATCTCCTTCCTTTACTCCAAGAAGTAGCGAAATCCAGCAAGCCTCTCCTCATCATTTCCGAAGAAGTTGAAGGTGAAGCCCTCGCAACCCTCGTCGTGAATCGCCTCCGTGGTACCATCAACGTCTGTGCCGTTAAAGCCCCTGGCTTTGGTGACCGTCGTAAGGCCATGATGGAAGATATCGCTGTATTAACGGGCGGACGTTTCATCACCGAAGACCTCGGCATCAAGCTCGAGTCTGTTAAAGTCGCCGATCTCGGTCGCGCTAAACGCATCGTGGTCGACAAAGAAAACACCACT
>JBBAUU010000032.1:0-12430 GCA_040398065.1 Opitutales bacterium
GGAACTTCATCTTCAAATTTCTTTTGTAAGCCTTCAACGACTTCGGAGATGAGTAAATTGATTCGCTCGACTTCAACCGGACGTTTGTCGGTGGCCTTACGAATACCAGAAGTAATTTTTGCGATATTAAATTCTTCACGGGCTCCGTTTCTTTTCACCACGACCAAACCTTCGCGCACAATTTCTTCAACGGTGCTGAATCGAGTTTCGCAAGCTAAGCATTCACGCCGACGGCGAATGGAGTGGTTGCCTTTTCCAAGTCGGGTTTCGAGAACCTTAGTGTCCTCATGATTGCACTTAGGGCAGAACATACCTTAGAGACTCAAAAAATTCTTGAGAATCTGTATGCCATTATCCGTTGCAAAAGACTCAGGGTGAAATTGTACGCCATAAACAGGCAATTCTTTGTGACGAAGGCCCATGACTAGCCCATCCTCCGTCCACGCGGTGATTTCTAAACACTTCGGAAAAGTTTCTCTCTCCACCACGAGCGAGTGATAACGCGTCGCGGCAAAGGGATTGGGCATGCCTTTAAACAAATCGGTATTGTTATGGAAAACGTTCGATGTCTTTCCGTGCATTAAGTTCGGCGCGCGAATGACTCGACCACCATAAACGTGACCAATCGACTGGTGACCTAAGCAAACTCCCAACAAAGGTTTCTTTCCCGCAAAGGCTTTAATCATATCACACGACACTCCTGCCTCCACCGGCGAACACGGACCAGGCGAAATCATCACGCGATCCGGATTTAATGCTAACGCTTCTTCGACCGTGATCTGATCATTACGAAAAACTTTTTGCTCAACCCCTAGTTGTCCAAAATATTGGACGAGATTGTACGTGAAAGAATCGTAATTATCGATGACCAGAAGCACGCCGTAAGATTTGCATACACGGGCTAACTGTCAAGGAGTCGCACCCACGTGTGAACAACTGAAAATTTAATTTCTCACCTCCTTCTCCCCATGCTCACTAGTTTTAAATTCGGTAGGGGCAGCTGACCCAGCTGACCGTTCGTCGACATACATCAGAATAATTTATGATCACGCCAAGACCCTCAATATCACCCAATTCATTTTAACTGGTTCAACCCTATTACCCCCTAATTTAGCCTTTCCCCTTGTCACCTTGTCACCATGTCACCTTGTCCCCTCAACTAGGGCTTTACACCCTATTACGGGTGTGAATAACTGACTATAGGTATGAAACAGCGAACCATCGGCAAAGAGGCCTCCGTTAAAGGCAAGGCCTTACACACCGGCCAAGAGGTCACCCTCACTATCAAGCCAGGCGCCCCTAACACTGGCGTTGTTTTCCGCCGTACGGACATCATCGGCAAACCCGAGATTCGCCCGGTCTCCGAAATGGTCACGGAGTTAGAACGTAAAACCACAGTCACATCCGACACGGTTAAGCTCCATACCATCGAACACGTCCTGTCCGCCCTCAGCGGTATGGCCATCGATAACGCCATCGTAGAGATCGACGCTTCCGAGCCCCCCATCGTCGACGGCTCCGCTCGCCCTTTCACCACCCTCATCCACCAAGCAGGCATCGTTGAACAAAAAGAAGACCGCGAAGTTTTCACGCTCACTCAACCAATCACCATCAACGAAGGTAGCCGCTCCATCATCGCCCTTCCGTTCGATGGTCTCCGCATCACCTGCACTTCCGCTGATGACCGCGGCATCCACACCCAACATTTAACCATCGATATCGATCCAGAAACTTACGAAGCACAAATCGCTCCCGCTCGTACGTTCACCATGTACGAAGATATCGAAGAGCTTCTCAAAAAGGGTCTCATCCAAGGTGGCTCACTCGACTCCGCTATTATTTTAAAAGGCGATAAAGTAGTCAGCAAAGAGCCTCTGCGTTTCAAAGATGAATTAGTTCGCCACAAGATTCTCGATATCGTCGGCGACATCGTCCTCGCAGGTATCCGCCTCAAAGCTCACATCATCGCCGTCCGCCCAGGCCACGCTCTCAACTCACGCCTCGCCGCCGCCGTCCGTAAACAATGGCATGAATCTAAAGAGAAGAAAAAGTCTCCCTCCTCTTCCCAAAAAATCGAAGCTCCCACCGCACCAAGTGGCACCGCTCTCGACATCCGACAAATCCTCAACGCCCTTCCTCATCGCTATCCTTTCGTGATGGTCGATCGCGTGATCGAACGCACCGAAGATTCCTTAGTCGCGATTAAAAACGTCACCATCAACGAACCTTACTTCCAAGGACACTTCCCTGGACAACCTGTCATGCCTGGCGTTCTCCAAATCGAAGCGATGGCTCAAGCCGCAGGTTTAATCATGCTCGGTCGTGCCGCCATCGACGAAGCTCCTAAAGTAGTTTTCTTCATGAGCGCTGATAAAGTAAAATTCCGCAAAGCGGTTACTCCTGGTGACACTCTCGAAATTCGCGCCAAGCTCACCAAGATTCGTGGTCGCATCGCCGCCGCTGAATGCGAATGCCTCGTGAACGGTGAAACAGTTTCGTCCGCTGAATTGCTCTTCACCATCGCTGACTCGGTCAATCAATCGTAATTCCGATGGCTTCTTCGATTCACCCCACGGCAATCGTCGAATCAGGCTCTAAAATCGGGCACAACGTCACGATTGGCGCTTACGCATTCATTGGTGCCGATGTCACCCTCGCCGATGGTTGTACGATTCATCACCACGCCACCGTCGAAGGTTTTACCCAACTCGGACCCGATTGCGAAGTCTTCCCTTACGCTCTCATTGGTGGTCGTACTCAAGATCTCAAAGCTCGACCCGGCAAACCGGGCCTCAAAGTCGGTTCGAAAAATATTTTCCGCGAATACGTCAGCGTTCACTCGGGCACCCAAGAAGGCGAATGGACCATCCTCGGCGATAACAACGTTCTGCTCGCCTACTCGCACATCGCACACGATTGCGTTATCGGTAACAACGTTGTCATCTCAAGCCACTCCGCCGTCGCCGGACACGTCCACGTCGGTGATCACGTAAACATCGCTTGGAACGCTGGCATCCACCAATTCTGTAATATCGGTGACTACGCCATGATCGCCGCTTGTTCGAAATGCGTTCAAGACGTTCCCCCTTACATGATTGCCGACGGTAATCCTGCCGAAACAAAAATGGTGAATGTCGTGGGTATCACCCGCGCCGGATTCTCTCCCGAAGAAGTCGCCTCAGCGAAAAATCTATTTAAACTCTTTTACCGCGACGGATTAAATACATCTCAAGCCATCGAAAAAGCTAAGGGCGATTCCCAAAATCGAATCACCAAAAACTTTATCACCTTCGCTCAAGCCACCAAACGCGGCTTGGCGTAAGTAGGAGCGCGACTAAATCGCATGCGTTTTATTTTGATACTTTGTCTGGCTTTTACCACGCCAGTCTTTGCGAGCCCTCCCAACGTCATCGTCATTCTCACCGACGACTTAGGCGTCAATGATCTCGGCTGCACGGGTAGTAAGTTCTACGAGACCCCTCACATCGACCAACTCGCCAAAGACGGTGTGCAATTCACTCAGGCCTATTCTTCCAGCACCGTATGTTCTCCTAGTCGTGCAGCTTTGTTAACTGGTAAATACCCTGCCCGACTCCACCTCACCGATTGGATCCACGGTCATCCAGCACCCGCCAACGCTAAAGTTAAAATTCCCGATTGGCAGAAATTTATTTCGGCCGATACCTCCACGCTCCCTCAACAATTTAAAGCCGCAGGCTACTCCACCGCACTCATCGGTAAATGGCATTTAACACCGAATAAAAAAACCAGTGAACAACAAGATGAGTACAGTCCATTGAAATATGGCTTCGATATTAACATCGGCGGTAATCACCTCGGACAGCCTGGAAGCTATTTCTCACCTTATAAAATTCCTAATCTTAAAGACGGACCCACCAACGAGTTCTTAACCGACCGCGAAGGCGACGAAGCCGTTAAATTCATCGAACTAAATCAGACTAAACCTTTTTTCTTATATCTGGCACATTACGCGGTGCATCAACCGATTGCCGGTAAGGCCGATGTGATTAAAAAGTTCGAACAAAAAGATGAAACCAATCTCAAACAAAAAAACGCTACCTACGCTGCATTGATTTCGAGCGTCGATGACTCAGTCGGAAAAATCCGTGACACACTGAAGCGTCTGAAATTATCGGATAACACCATCATTGTATTCACCAGCGATAATGGCGGACTACCTCAAGTAACCGACAACTCACCGTATCGTGACGGCAAAGGCTCTGCCTACGAGGGCGGTGTCCGCGTTCCCTTCATCATCTATTGGCCTAAAGCGAATTCCAATCAATCGATTCAGCCAACGCCTATTCAATCCATCGATATCTACCCAACACTGATTGAAATGACCGGCATCACCTCACAACCTTCCATCATCGATGGCGTGAGCCTAGCTCCACTTCTTAAATCAGCATCTACACTACCCAACCGTGACCTTTTCTGGCACTACCCGCACTATCATCGAGTCGGCGGTGCCAGACCCTACAGCGCCATCCGTAGCGGCGATTACCGTCTCATCCATTTTTACGAAGATAATCGCAACGAACTTTATAATTTAGCAAAAGATCCAGGCGAATCACTCAATCTCTCCAATTCAGAAATTGAAATCAAAAATAGTTTAAAGAAGAAGTTAGACGCGTGGCTCCAATCCACCTCCGCCCAACTCCCCGTAAACTAATTCCCCTTGCCCCCTTGAATTAGTTGGTAGGGGCAGCTGACCCTAGCTGCCCGTTCGTCAATCAACATAGAATATTTTAGCACACGGCTAAGACCTGTTAGATGTAAATTTTAAAATCATTTAATAGTTAGGGGCGCGACTTCATCGCGTCCTTCACTACCCCTTGTCACCGTGTCACCGTGTCCCCTTGTCCCCTAGTCGCGCAGCCAGCTGCGCGACATACAAACTACTCGGCGACGCAGGTGAACCTTTCATAAAAAGCCAAGCGCTCTTGCCCTTGTCTTCAACTTCATACTTCCCACTCGTCCCGACACACCAATTAGTTACTCCAGGTGGTTGCTCGATGGTAATATTTTTAGCCGAACAATTCCAAACGACCGACCAGCCCATCGTCCAGCCGTGACCCGACCCCGCTTTGCCACGATTGCGTATTATAATTCCGCCCTGATTCAGCTTACAATTATCGATCAGTAAACCGGTCGACCACGTCATGTGCGGTTGAATCGATCCATCACCGTTAAACGTAGAATTTAAAATCACATTCAACTGCGATTCGGTATTCGAGGTCGAAATGTAAAAAGCATTATCTCCACTCATCGTGCATTTATTCATCAGCACCTGAGTCCCTAAAATTCTCACATACGAAGCATAGCCGTTCGATTTCTCACTCTGCTTAATCTCCCCAGGATGCTCGCTCTTCAAGGCTTCAATCGTTACGCGCGATGAATCCTCGCCCACCTGAAAATCCGGAAAAGTGTTCTTCATTCCTATATTCTTCATCCAAATATCTTCTGCATTGTTAATAATGACTCCGATATTCTGCGCATCCCGCCAATCACCCACCGGGTTCGGCGCCTCAATTCTAAAATTCTCCATCCCACACTTGGTAATCTTCTTCAGCGGCTCTACCTTCGTCACCGTTGCCCCCGACTTACTTAAATGCTTCGCATCAATACAATCCGTCAACGGCACCACCAACGTAATTTCATTTCCTTTTACCGATTTAATTTTCCGTAAATAGTTAATCTCTGCATCCTCCTTCATCCAGGTCTCCAACTTTCCGCCATCCATTAAATTATCCATCCCCATAAAACGAATCCACTCCTTACTCGCCTCACGCGTAATCTGAATGGTATCCCCCGCCTTTAGGCCCGAAGCTGATTGCACTTTGATAACCGTGCTTCCCGATGGCACATAATCATCCGTAATTTTAGTCGGCTTAGAGAGCGTCTTCATTCTTCCTTCGCCGCCATTTTCAGATTTCGATTTCTTCTTGGAGTCTTTGCCCTCCCCCTGCGACACCTCATGCGCTATCATAATAGCAATATGCGGCTTGCCCGTGAGTTTAATCACCGTACCACCCGCCGAACTACCCGCACCTTTTAAAATGATGCCGCTCGTTTTAATGGCTAAAGTTTTCGAACAATTATAAGTACCGGCTGACAACTCAACCGTGCCGCGCACGCCCTCAACTAAAGGCATCGATGCAACTTGATTGATCGCTGATTGAATCGCCTCCGATGCATCACCCGTCACGAGGCCGACAGTTTTTTTATTGTTCGACGTCGGAAATGGAACGCCACCACCGCCGTATCCCGCATGCGAGAAATCACAAACTTGATCCCCTCGCTCAGTCTTTAAATATTTTAATTCTGGCCCACTCCCCACGAACGACACCGGCAACTCCGCCGCACACAATCCATTCAATAGGACTAGAGAGAGTAGCAACGCCGCCTTCATCGATTTATTTAGAAACACTCCTCACAAAGTGTGCAATTACATTCCCCCTTGTCCCCGTGTCACCTTGCCCACTTGTCCCCTCAATTTTAGGCATCGTCTAAAATTGCGTCTGCCTCAATTCAACCTCTTCCTCCCCAAGATCACCCGACGTCGTTGTCACGCCGCCAAAGGTGGAAGTCCTTGTCTTAATTGCCTCATTACCAATTTTACCCGAGGTCGTCGTAATGCCGCCAAAAGTAGACGTACGTGTGTCCACCCTCTGATCGCCTAGCTTACCAGTCGTTGATGTTATCCCACCGAAAGTAGAAGTCCGCGTATTAATCTGCTTATCACCAATCGTTCCTGTGGTCGTCGTGATTCCACCAAAGGTCGACGTTCGCGTATTCACTCTCTCGCCACCAATGGTGCCAGTCGTGGTAGTGACCCCTCCAAATGTAGAAGTGCGTGTATTTACTTTCTGACCATCAATCGTGCCGCTCGTTGTTGTCGTCACATTCTTCTTTTCATCTTTCTTATCGTCAGCAGCCAACAACGAACAAGCCAGACAAAGTCCCATCACCCAAACTAACCATTTCGTTTTCATAATATAATCCTACTATAAAATCCCCCCAACGCAACCCGTATCAGGTAGGGACGCGACTGCGTCGCCGTCCTTGTTTCTTTACCTCTCCCCTTGCCAACGTGCCAACTTGCCCACGTGTCCCCTGAACTCAGAACTTCCACCTCGACGAAATACTAATCAAGGCCCCAGGGGCTAAATCGAATTTCGACTCCACTCCGCCCAACTCGGTTCGAGCTTTAGCACTAAAGGCCCAACCTAAATTGATTTCATCCACGCGTCCTGACGCCTGACGCTTAAAGCCTAAAATAGCCGCCACGCGTTCACTTTCAAAATCCTGACGCTGACCACCCACATCCGCCAAGCGTGCTTCCTCCTGTAAAAACATCAACGCGAGCGATGACTTCCACACTTCATCAATCTTATAATCTAAAACCAAAGACTTTCTTCCGGTACCGAGCGACCAATTAGGCGCGAAATTCCAACGGAAAGTAGGCACCACTAAAACCGTAGCAGATCTCACCGCACGTGTTTCCGCTAAGAATAAATAACCAACCGTCCACTCTTCCGATAATTTCCAATCAGCACCATACAAACCTTGCACCGTAATGGCACCTGACAGCGGAGCATGTTCGGCCGCATCGGCATTCACCTGCAGAACCGCATAACGCTTCCGAATTCCTTCAATGGTCTGATAACCACTTAAATTTAAAGACACTCCACGCACTAAACCAAAATCCACCGGAGCATTCGTCCAATCATGACGTTTCTGAGCATACCGAAAACCCCAATCATAATTCCACGTGCCCACTTGAGTCATCGAAAAATTACCCGTTACTTCAAAGCCATTGGATTCATCTTGCGCATCGCTACTTCCCGACGCGAAACCCGACGTTAAACGTACATTCAATCCTTCAAACCCAGGACGTGGACGTGGCGCCTCCGCAAAAACAGCCGCACACATAAATAAAGGTAGTAGACGTTTAAACATAACCATAATTCACATCAAAAACCCACCCCTGTCAAACCACCCCCCCCAGAACTTGTTCCCTTAATTTGACACCCCCTTGCCAACATGCCAACTTGCCCACTAAGTTTCTTCCCCTTGTCACCGTGTCCACTTGCTAACTCGCCCCCTGAACTAGTTCCCCTTGTCACCGTGTCACCTTGCCCACGTGTCCCCTAAACTAATTTTTAACTAACCAAAAACAACTATGTCCGACATCAGCAAATGCCCAGTAATGGGCCACCTCGCCCCTCCCAATCGTCACACGGTCGCTTCCAGCATGACCACTCGTGATTGGTGGCCTAATCAACTCAACCTAAACATCCTCCGCCAAAATTCCGAGAAGAGTAATCCCCTCGGCGCCAACTTCGATTACGCCGCAGAATTCAAAAAGCTCGACCTCGAAGCGCTCAGCAAAGATCTCGCACACTTGATGACCGACTCCCAAGAATGGTGGCCCGCCGATTACGGTCACTACGGTCCTTTCTTTATCCGTATGGCTTGGCACAGCGCCGGCACCTACCGCATCGCCGATGGTCGCGGTGGCGCAGGCTACGGCACTCTCCGCTTCGCCCCTCTCAATAGCTGGCCCGACAACGCTAACTTAGATAAAGCCCGACGCCTCCTCTGGCCCATTAAGAAAAAATACGGTAACCGCATTTCGTGGGCCGACCTCATGGTCCTCACCGGCAATGTCGCCCTCGAAACAATGGGCTTCAAAACTTTCGGATTCGCCGGCGGCCGTCCCGACGTCTGGGAACCACAAGAAGATATTTACTGGGGACCCGAAACAGAATGGCTCGGCGACAAACGCTACACGGGCGATCGTGAATTAGAAAATCCTCTCGGCGCCGTTCAAATGGGCCTCATCTACGTCAACCCCGAAGGCCCCAACGGCAAACCCGATCCTCTCGCCTCCGCTCGCGATATCCGCGACACCTTCGCACGCATGGCCATGAACGACGAAGAAACGGTCGCCCTCATCGCCGGTGGTCACACCTTCGGTAAAGCTCACGGCGCAGCCAGCGCTTCACACGTTGGTCCCGAACCCGAAGCCGCACCACTCGAACAAATGGGTCTCGGTTGGAAAAATTCATTCGGTAAAGGCAATGGCGCCGATACTATCACGAGCG
Source organism: Opitutales bacterium (assembly GCA_040398065.1). Taxonomy (GTDB): domain Bacteria; phylum Verrucomicrobiota; class Verrucomicrobiia; order Opitutales; family UBA953; genus UBA953. The sequence goes on from JBBAUU010000032.1 coordinate 9,132, forward strand.
GACTCGAAGGTGCATGGACCAACTCACCCACTCGCTGGTCTCACGAATATATTAAAAATCTTTATCAATACGAATGGGAACTTACCAAGAGCCCTGCCGGCGCACATCAGTGGACACCTAAAAATGGCGCCGCTAAAGGAACTGTGCCCGACGCTCATGATCCTTCCAAACGTCACGCACCGATGATGTTCACGACGGACATCGCACTGCGTGAAGATCCAGCCTACGCCAAAATCACCAAACGCTGGCTCGATCATCCCGAAGAATTCGCCGACGCCTTCGCTCGCGCTTGGTATAAATTAACTCACCGCGACATGGGACCTTACTCACGCTGCCTCGGACCTCTGGTCGCACCCGCTCAAACCTGGCAAGATCCTGTCCCCGCCGTTAATCACCCAGTCATCGACGCGTCTGACATCACTGCACTTAAGAAAATTCTTCTTTCGTCGAATCTCACCACCGCACAACTGGTCTCTACCGCATGGGCTTCAGCCTCAACCTACCGCGGCAGCGATAAACGCGGCGGCGCTAACGGTGCCCGCATTCGTCTCGCCCCACAAAAAGATTGGGAAGTGAATCAACCAGCCGAACTTCAAAAGGTTTTAGCAGTTCTCGAAAAAATTCAGAACAACTTCAACACCTCACAACAAAGTGGCAAAAAAGTTTCCCTCGCCGACCTCATCGTCCTCGGCGGCTCCGCCGCGATTGAATCTGCCGCTGCTGCTGCCGGTGTAAATATCACCGTGCCATTTACGGCCGGTCGTACCGACGCCACTGACGCCATGACCGACGTCGCTGCCGCCGCAGTCCTCGAGCCTAAATACGACGGCTTCCGCAACTACCTGGGTAACAAACTAGATCGCCCAGCCGCCGAAAACCTCGTCGACCGCGCTCAACTGCTCACCCTCACTCCACCCGAGATGACCGTGCTCGTCGGCGGAATGCGTGTACTGAATACTACCGTACTCTTCCCAGGACTCGGTGTCTTAACCAAACAACCCGGTACACTGACCAACGATTTCTTCGTTAATATTCTCGATCCTGAAATCGTCTGGGAAAAAGCTAAAGTCTGCGAACACTTCTTCGAAGGTCGTAATCAAAAATCCGGACAAGTCGTTTGGAACGCTACCGCCGTGGATCTGATTTTCGGTTCCAACTCACAACTCCGCGCCCTCGCCGAAGTTTACGCGAGCGATGATGGAAAATCGAAATTCGTTCACGACTTCGTCGCCGCCTGGACCAAAGTCATGAACCTCGATCGTTTTGACATACCGCGGAAGTGAACTCACCTGATTTCGATCTCGCCCGCAATGGACGAACCGAAGAACTAGCCTCACAGTTAGCTCTCGGTGTCTCCATCGAGTCTCGCGATCCCAAGGGTAACACTTTCCTGATGCTGGCCGCTTACCACGGTCACACAGAAACAGTGCGCATGCTACTGAAAGCCGGTGCTCAACCCGATTCACGAAACGACAAAGGACAAACTCCTCTCGGAGGCGTCGCCTTCAAAGGTCATGTTGCTATCGCGAAACTTCTTCTCGACGCAGGCGCCGATCCACTCGCCGATCAAGACGGATCCAAACCAGCCGACTTCGCGACAACCTTCGGCCGCACCGAAATTCTGGAATTACTAAAAGCACATACCGAAAGAGCCGCACAACCCACGCGCTGGTACAGTCGCCTCATCGCCCTCCTCCGCCGCTGATTGTATTCCCCTTGTCCCCGTGTCACCTTGCCCACGTGCCCACTCGCGAGTTTCACTCGCGTCCCTTGTCCCCGTGTCCCCATGTCACTGTGTCACCTAAATTAAATCTGCTGTCTTAATTTGCTTCCCCTTGTCACCGTGTCACCTTGCCCACGTGTCCCCTAATTTTGATGATATCGAACGCCTCAGCCGCGGAGAATCTACTCGTGGCAAGATTGGGAATCGCGGTGTCGGACATCGCCTCACCCAAAAAGAGCGCATTCTTTTCGAAGCCGCCAAGCGCAATGGTTTCCTAAAAATCCCTGTCACCAGCATTCGCAAAAACGTGATCAATATTTACAAGCTCTGGTGCCAAGCCTCCGCCCGCCCCTTTATCACGAAGTAACATCTCCCGATGTCACCAAACTTCACTTCATCGCCTTAAGATAATCGTCCAACTCGCCCAATTTCATATCCTGCCACCGACTATCCTCTAGGCGCGATACCGTTGATTGAGTCACACCCATACGTTTAGCGACTTCAGCCTGAGTAAGTCCCGCATCGGAACGCAATCTCTCTAAATGCGCACCCAATAAAGTGTCATCATACTGATTCTGTAATTCTTTAGTGGCTAGCTTGCTATAGCCCAATAATTCTGAAGCCAGTAAGCTTAGACTACGAACCTTCTTTTTACGCGTTTTAATCATCATTAGATTTAAACTCCTCCAGCCATTGATGGCAATATGCAATATCTGCATATTGTGATTTCTTATCTCCAGCGTAAATAAGCCACATTTGATATTCGGACTCTTCTAACCAAAAATAGATTCTAACCGGAGCCAGGTTGGATTGTGTTCCTTGATCAACAGCCATAATTCCTCTCCCCTCTCGGTGAATCCACCCTGGATTATTAAATCCTCTGCCAAGCTGTGAGTTATTAAGCCAAATATTTAAATAGTGGTAAGTTTTTACTAACGCTCGATCGGCACTCTGGGCATGGCGCTTACGTAAATTCTTAAATGATTTTTCAAATCCATCAGCAGTTTCAATAGTCCACAATTCCTTCATCACCATAGTTCAATTCCATCAAACCCAACCTCAACCCCACACCCCTAAAGCATTTACCTTAGTTATTTGGCCTCTCCCCTTGCCAACGTGCCCACGTGCCAGCTTGTCCCCTCGAGTTCAGGTCTTACCTGAACTTGCAATCCACCCTTTTAGTCTCACCTGCTCCACCAATGCCATGTGAGGCACCGTAAGAGCAGCTAAGCCAACAAAGACAATCTGGACCACGCGACCATCCAGCGTTTGATTCTTAAGCAAGAACCACGAAGCGACTGACATCACCAACACGCCAATCATCGGCAGCAACATCGCACCCAAAAGCAAAACGGGCTGAGAGTATTTCGCAAAAGCTGCCGTACGAATAATGTGCCGCGCACTATGCATGCCACAAAAGAAAATGGTGAACGAAATGAGGGGTGACACAAAATAGGCAATGAGCCCTAAACTTAGTAACTCATAACTGAGCGGTGACTTTTTGATAATTAAGTAAAGCACCACACCCGCCAACGCTAACAGCCAAGGCAAAGCTAAACCCGACATCCATGGCATC
>JBBAUU010000033.1:0-12323 GCA_040398065.1 Opitutales bacterium
GGGGCGTTAAAGAGGGCGCGATTGACATCGTCTCTATCGCTGAAGACGTGCCCGCTATCGGACTCACGGAAGGCCGAGATCGTGCTTTAGCTGCGTTTAAGGAATTACGAAGTTAACTAAAATATTCAACGCCGCCTTCGAAAAGTGGCTGGTATTTATTACCGGGAATATTCTTAGCAACGTCGTGTCCCGTACGTTCGCTGTGGCCCATCTTACCTAAGACACGTCCACAGGGACTTGTAATACCTTCAATCGCATGAATCGATCCGTTGGGATTGAAATCAATTTTATGCGAAGGCTGGCCAGCTGAATCGCAATATTGGAAAGCAATTTGTCCGTGACGCGCTAATTCATCAATCATTCCAGGCGACGCTACAAATCTACCCTCTCCATGTGAAAACGGAATGGTGTGTTGTTGTCCGACCGACATCTTAGATAGCCAAGGCGAATTCACAGAAGCCACCCGAGTATAAGCGTAACGTGAAATGTGTCGTCCGATGTAATTATAGAATAAAGTGGGAGCGTGGTGATCCACATCACGAATCTCACCATACGGAACTAAACCCGTTTTAATCAAAGCTTGGAATCCATTACAAATGCCGAGAATTAAACCATCGCGTGATTTCAGTAACTCCATCGTCGCATCACGAACCACGGGCGACTTAAGCACCGCCGCAATAAATTTGCCCGAACCATCGGGCTCATCTCCCGCTGAAAAACCTCCAGGAATCATAAGGATCTGCGAGCGTTTAATCGCTTCGGCTAAGGCCTGCAGTGATTCTGCGAGCGACTCAGCATTACCATTTCTAAATACTAATATTTCGGACTCAGCGCCTGCTTGGTTAAATGCCTTCGCTGTATCGTACTCACAATTGTTTCCAGGAAAAACGGTGATCACTACGCGTGGACGGGCTACTCTAAATTTGGGCTTATGAATTAAGCGCGTATTAAAATCAAACGTCAGTGGCTCACCTACGGGTTCGTTAGCTTTAGTTGGGAAAATGGATTCTAAAACGCCTTCATTAATTTTTAATAGTTCATCGATGGTGATACTTACCCCAGGCCAGGAAATAACGGGGGCAGCCTGAGTCTTTCCTAAAATGCGATAAGACAATTCACCCAGATCAACGGTCGATTCTACCTCTAAAATGATAGATCCGTAATGAGGCACCAAAAAATCAGCCGAAGGGGAGGTCTGTAACTCCACACCCACTCGATTACCAAAGGACATCCGCGCAAGCGTGTGGCCGACGCCACCGCTTCTCACCGCAGACGCAGCCAAAACCCTGCCCTGCTTCATCAAACTATGCACAGCGACCCATTGTTTTTTAGCTAATTTTAAATCGGGCAATAAAGATTCGGTTCGAGGTACATCGACGAGCAGAATAACGGAATTCGGTTTTTTAAATTCAGCAGAAATCACTTCGCCCGACTTCGCGGGCACAATCGCAAATGAAACCAGCGTCGGTGGAACATCGAGATCTTTAAATGAACCCGACATACTATCCTTACCACCGATCGCAGCTGTACCAAATTCAAGTTGCGCATCGAGTGCACCCAACAATGCAACCAACGGTTTACCCCAGCGTTTAGAATCATTACCTAATTTTTCAAAATACTCCTGGAAAGTTAAACGCGCGCGCAGTGGATTTCCACCAGCGGCGGTAAGGCGAGCGAGTGATTCAACCACCGCACATACGGCACCATGTCCGGGCGACCACTGAGCAACGTCAGGATTAAATCCGTAGGCCATAATCGTACAAACATCGGTTTCACCATTTAAAACAGGCAGTTTGGCGACCATCGCATCTTGCGGAGTGGTCTGGGTTAATCCGCCAAACGGATGGAGAACTGTATTAGCTCCAATGGATGAATCGAAACGTTCACCCATGCCACGTTGCGCGGCCAGAGTGAGACTCGACAATGCGGTTTTATATTCGTCAGCACTAAGTGGCTTTGTACTAGATAAAAAGGGATGATGATTAGCGTCAGGAGCGACGACGGATGCCATGGCCGACTGGCTTACTCCATTGGTATCTAAGAAATCTCGGGTAATATCGACAATACGTTGTCCGCGCCACTCCATGATGAGTCGTCCGGTATCGGTAACATCAGCAACTAACACAGCTTCCAGATTTTCTCTCTGAGCCGCAGAAATAAATTGGGCGACGTCTTTCGGATCCAAAACCACTGCCATGCGTTCTTGCGATTCAGATAACGCAATTTCGGTTCCATCTAAGCCATCATACTTAAGAGGCACGCGATCGAGATGAATGTGTAGCGATGGAGCCAGTTCTCCAATGGCAACAGAAACACCACCCGCACCGAAATCGTTACAGCGTTTAATAAGTTTACTGACTGTGGCATCTCGGAAAAGACGTTGGAGTTTTCGCTCCGTCGGAGCATCGCCCTTCTGAACCTCGGCAGAATTTTGTAAGGCAGTTTCCGTATGTTCTTTTGATGAACCTGTGGCACCACCGACACCATCGCGACCCGTGCGTCCGCCGACCAATACAATCACATCGCCAGGCGAAGGAACTTCACGACGAACACATTCGCGTGGTCCGGCAGCGACGACCGCACCGATTTCCATTCTCTTAGCGACATATCCAGGATGGTAATGCTCTGAGACTAAACCCGTCGCTAAACCGATTTGATTTCCATAAGATGAATATCCCGCAGCAGCACCTCGGGTGATTTTGCTCTGAGGAAGTTTTCCAGGCAGAGTTTGGTCGTAAGGCGTTAACGGATTGGCGGCACCCGTCACGCGCATGGCCTGATAGACGTAGGAGCGACCCGAAAGAGGGTCGCGAATGGCACCGCCTAAACAGGTCGCGGCACCCCCAAAGGGCTCAATTTCTGTGGGGTGATTGTGGGTTTCGTTTTTAAACATCACCAACCACTCTTCCATTTTTCCGTTTATTTCGACCGGTACAACAATCGACGCCGCATTCACTTCTTCCGAGTCTTCTTGGTCATCCAGTAAGCCGCGATGTTTCAACTCACGTGCGCCGATGGTCGCAATATCCATCAAGCAAATCGCTTTGCCTTGGCGATTAAGACCCAGTCGAACTTTTTTATATTTTTCCCAAGCTAAGCGGAAAGGCTCGAGTAAAGGAGAGGGAGCGAATTCGACGGCAGTCAACTCAGCTAAAAATGTCGTGTGGCGACAGTGATCCGACCAATAAGTATCGAGCAATTTTAACTCTGTCAAAGTGGGCTCACGGCGCGCTTCCTTAACAAAGTAATTTTGACAAAAAAGAATGTCGGCATCGGACATCGCTAATCCAAGGTCTTTGCGAAGTGCACCGAGTTCCTGGGCTGATTTAACTAAGAAATTTTTAATCGCTGGAACAGCGGATGGCTCAGGGGCTTTTCGACGGATTGAATTAGGTTTGGCTAAATCGGCCTCACGAGAATCGACCGGATTAATTAAATATTTTTTTAGCTTATTAATCTCTTCGGTCGTTAATTTTCCTTTAGCTAAATAAATTCGAGCGGCCGCAACGGTGGGACGTTCACCTCCCCCGACAATTTGTAAACACTGGGCGGCGGAATCAGATCGTTGATCAAATTGACCAGGCAAGTATTCGACCCCGAAAATAGTTTCTTCAGCGGTCGAAGGAAAATTCTCTAGGTAAACATCATCAACCGGTGGTTCCGCAAAAACGGTAGGGATGGCTTTTTGAATAGAAGCTTCGCTCGCCCCTTCGATATCATAGCGTTGAAGAATGCGAAGAGACTCTAAATTTTGAAGGCGAAGAGATTCCCTGACGTCATGCAGAAGCGCATCGGCCTCTGACCTAAACGCGGGTTTCTTTTCTACATAAAGTCGATTCATGTCTGCCTATTACCTTGTCGGAAAATAGGTCGGTTGGACGATACAAAACTCAATAATTTTTATTCCTATTATTTATGGGCACAAAATAGGGGCGAACCTTTCGATTCGCCCCTATTTATCGGATTAGGCTAAGAGACTATTTCTTGGCTGCACGTTTTTCCTCAATCGCCGCTTGGGCGGCGGCGAGGCGAGCAACGGGTACGCGGTAAGGCGAACAAGAAACGTAAGATAAGCCTACGCGGTGACAGAACTTAACCGACTCAGGCTCACCGCCGTGTTCACCACAGATACCGAGTTTGATGTCGGGGCGAGTTTGACGGCCCTTCTCGATGGCAATCTTCACTAATTGACCGACGCCTGTTTGATCGAGGCTCGCGAACGGATTCTTTTTGAAGATTTCGTTTTCGGTGTAAGCACCGAGGAAGTTACCCATGTCATCACGCGACACACCTAAGGTGGTCTGGGTGAGGTCATTCGTACCGAAGCTGAAGAATTCAGCAGTGTGCGCAATTTCATCAGCCGTTAAAGCTCCGCGTGGAACTTCAATCATCGTGCCAACAGAATACGCAATCTTCACTTTCTTCTCCGCTTGGACTTCAGCCGCGACGCGATGAATAACTTCGACTTGTAAGTCTAATTCACGCTTGTAGCCAACGAGCGGCACCATGACTTCGGGTTTAACCTTAATACCCTTCTTCATGACGAAAGCTGCGGCTTCAAAAATAGCACGCGCCTGGGTTTCAGTGATTTCAGGATACGCGATACCTAAGCGGCAACCGCGGTGACCGAGCATCGGATTGAATTCGTGTAAGGCGTGAACGCGGGCGACGACCTTCTCTTTAGAGATTCCTAATTTCTTAGCCAATAAAGCCTGAGCTTTATCATCATGAGGAACGAACTCGTGTAAGGGCGGATCGAGCAAACGAATAGTCGCAGGCAGACCATTCAGTGCTTTGAAGATACCGATGAAGTCTTCGCGCTGATAAGGAAGAATCTTGGCGAGGGCTTTACGACGACCTTCGAGAGAGTCAGCGAGAATCATTTCGCGAACGGCATCGATACGGTTTCCTTCGAAGAACATGTGTTCGGTACGTGTTAAGCCGATACCTTGAGCACCAAACGCGACGGCCTGTTTGGTCTGCTCAGGATTATCCGCGTTGGTACGAACCTGCAGGCGGGTGGCCTGAGCACACCATTTCATTAACTGTACATAATTTTTATATTTCTCGGTCTTCTGTGCGTTTTTATCGTTATTCAGAAGGCCTGCGATAATTTCCGAAGGCGCGGTCTTGATTTGTCCGGCGTAAACAGTTCCCGCTGTGCCATCGATGGATAAGTAATCCCCTTCTTTAAACTTATGACCGGCAATGGTCGCGATTTTTTTATCGTAGTCGATCTGCACCGCAGCGGCACCACAGACGCAGACTTTACCCATTTGACGGGCAACGAGCGCAGCGTGCGATGATACACCACCACGAGCCGTGAGAATACCTTCAGCGGCAATCATTCCACGTAAATCTTCGGGGGAAGTTTCGACGCGCACTAATAAAACTTTTTCACCTTTATCAGCTGCGATGACCGCACGCTCCGCATTGAAATAAATGCGTCCAGTCGCAGCACCAGGTCCTGCTGGTAAGCCAGTCGCAATCGCTTTCGCTTTCTTGACATCATTAACGTCAAAAATCGGAGCTAACAATTGTTCTAACTGATCGGCAGGATTGCGCAGAATAGCGGTTTCCCAATCGATGAGTTTGGACTTCACCATGTCGGCAGCAAACTTCAGTGCGGCGGCGGCCGTGCGCTTACCATCACGCGTCTGCCACATGCACACTTTACCTTCTTGAACGGTGAACTCGATATCTTGAACGTCTTTAAAGTGCTTCTCGAGAATTTGACGAACCTTCAATAACTGTTCGTAGCTCTTTGGCATGACGTTCTTTAATTTGATAACGGGCTCGGGCGTACGGACACCAGCAACCACGTCTTCACCTTGTGCGTTCACTAAAAACTCTCCGTAAAACTCATCGACGCCGTTAGCAGGATTACGCGTGAAAGCTACACCTGAACCGGAATGTTCGCCGGTGTTACCAAACACCATGGCCTGAACATTAACGGCGGTACCCCACTCAGCTGGGATATTATATTTACGACGATAAACAATCGCGCGGTCATTCATCCAAGAGCTGAAAACAGCACCCGCGGCACCACGGAGTTGGTCCCATGGATCGTGAGGGAAAACACGACCGGTGCGTTCTTTAACTAAAGCTTTAAAACGCTTCACTAACTCTTGTTGATCAGCAGCCGTCAGTTTGGAGTCTTCGATGTCTCCATCATATTTTTCGTGTTTGAATTCTTCGATGACCGTTTCAAAAGGCTCGTGGTCTTCACCTTCACGTTTTTGTACACCCAATACAACGTCACCATACATTTGGATGAAGCGACGGTAACAATCCCAGGCAAAGCGGGAATTGTTAGTGGCTTTCTCAAGTGCGATGACTGATTGATCATTCAGACCAAGATTCAAAATAGTGTCCATCATACCGGGCATGGAATCGCGAGCACCCGAACGAACGGCGACCAAGAGAGGCATTCCTTGGGTGGCGCCAAATTTCGTGCCCATCAAGTTTTCCATATTTTTAATACCAGCCTCCATCTGCGCTTGGAGCGTGGATGGATAGGTACGCTTGTTGGCGTAATAGTATGTGCAAACTTCAGTGGTGATGGTGAAACCTGGAGGAACGGGCAGACCAATGCGGGTCATCTCAGCAAGGTTGGCACCTTTACCACCGAGGAGAGCTTTCATGGAACCATCGCCATCGGCTTTGCCACCTCCCCAAGTATAAACTACTTTTGAAGATTTAGTGGTCGGCGAATGATTACTTTTTTTATTTTTTGCCATGGGGATGTTGGGTGTGAGAAAATAAACAGTCCAACGGCAAGCCGATGAACATTGGGGGAACTAAAAGAAGAAGAAAGCACTCGAAGGTGTCAACGGATTTGGGGCTCAAAAAACCGTCATCTTTGGTCAAAACACCAAAAAATTATGAGGCATTAGAAAATCTTAATACACCATTCAAGATGTCTAAGGGGATGCTAGGCCTTAGATGATTTTCAAAAACTTTAGGACAATAATAACGGCAATTCCGACCAGAGTTAAAGCTACTAAAATTTGAGGTATTTGGGCGGAAGCCTTTTCCTTATAATTGGTCTGGTTCTCATAGGTCTTCTTTCCCAGTGGGGTGACACTGTGAATGGTCACCTCAGGGTAAGATCGGCCAGGAACCTCTTTTACCGTCGCACTGATTAAACCTAATTTTAGCAAAACAAGGTAAGCCATACTTTTTCTCTCACTACTGAAAGTATCAAAATTATTACACTCACGACCGACGACTAAACGCTCCAAAGCCGCCTGGGCATCGGAGGTGATGTAGCGCCGTTGTGATGAACTTTTGTTTTCTGTACTCAATTCGATGTTTTACCTTTGTTATTGTTGTAAATTATAAATAACAATTCTTATTTAAGGGTGTGGCTGGCTAAGTTAAATAACCAAAGATGAAATCCGATAATCAATATCACAGCCAAAATAATGGGTTAACTTCGGCACTCACTATTGCAGGTTCCGATAGCGGAGCGGGTGCAGGCATCCAAGTCGACCTGCTAACATTTGCGGCGAATGGAGTCTACGGAACCACCGCAATCACTTGTTTAACTGCTCAAAATCCAACAGGAGTAAGCGGAATTCAAGCTACCCCAGCAGGCTTTGTTATCGAGCAATGCCAACAAGTGATTCGTCACTTTCAGCCGCGTGCCCTCAAAACCGGGATGTTGCTGAATACAGAAATCGTTGAAGCGGTCGCCCAATTAATCAGCTCCACCAAAATTCCCAGCGTGATTGATCCTGTCATGGTCGCTTCAAGCGGGGCCTGTCTTTTGTCGCCTGATGCCGTCCAAGCCGTCAAAAAAAGTCTAATACCTTTAGCTACGTTAGTTACACCTAACCTTGATGAAGCCTCGATTTTATTGGGTAAAACTGCTATTGGCGGTTTGAACTGCGAAGCAGAAGCCCGCGAACTGGCTCAACTTTATCGCGTACCTTTTTTACTCAAAGGCGGTCATGCGCAAGGTGATGAACTGATCGATGTACTCGCTTGGCCCGATGGAAAAACTTTTGTGCTAAAGGCGAAGCGCATCAAAGAAATTGATACTCACGGAAGCGGTTGCACTTTATCCGCAGCCATCACCGCGCACCTCGCACTGGGAAAAGATTTACAATCAGCCGTGGTGGCTGGACATGCCTACCTGCAGGCAGGCATGAGTTCCCCTATTTCGGTGGCAGGATTAAAGCACATTAAACACTAGATTTTAGGCAAAAAACGGCGTCGAATTTCGGTCTAATTGGGCAAAAATCGATGTTTTTAACCCTCCTAGGTTATTCACACTTGCCCCTTCGCCTTGCACACCTTTTCTAACCCATTCCCTGCGGTAAACATCCCGCCATTCGACCATGACAAAAAAGAACGCTGCGAAGCAATCGACCCCTAAAACAAAATCCACCTCTTCCGCCACCACCGGCGTGAAAATGCGCGGTTGTGATGTCATGGTCCGCTGCCTCGAGAATCTCGGCGTCGACACGATCTTCGCTTACCCAGGTGGTGCCTCCATGGAACTTCACCAAGGTCTCACCCGTTCCAAAAAAATTCGCACCATCCTTCCACGTCACGAACAAGGCGGAGCTTTCATGGCTCATGGATACTCTCGCGCCACAGGCAAACCTGGCGTGTGTATGGCGACCTCAGGCCCAGGTGCCACCAATTTAGTTACCGCGATTGCCGATGCGCACATGGATAGCATTCCATTAATCTGCATCACTGGACAAGTTTACCAACAATTCATCGGACGTGCCGCTTTCCAAGAAACTGATTTCTACGGAATGACTCTTCCCATCGTGAAGCACTCCTTCCTCGTATTAAATTACGAAGAGCTGCCGATGATCATGTATAAGGCTTTCAAAATTGCGACCACCGGTCGCCGAGGTCCTGTTGTTATCGATATTCCTAAAGACGTACAACAAGTGGAGTTTGTGCCCGTATTTCCTAAGTCAATCGACGATGTATCCATCCCAGGTTTAGCGATTCCACCTAAGCCCGGCGACGCCCAATTCGAAACGATTATTCGCTTAATCGAAAAAGCAAAACAGCCTGTTCTTTATATCGGTGGCGGCATTCTTTCGGGCGACGCTCACAAAGAGTTAATGGAATTCGCTGAAGCCACTAACATTCCAGTTGCCTCAACTCTCATGGGCTTGGGCGCCTTCCCAGCCAATCACCCACAATCACTCTACTGGTACGGCATGCACGGTACCGTTGCTGGTAACTGGGCTGTTTGTAAGAGCGACCTACTCATCGTACTCGGCGCTCGCTTTGACGATCGCATCACCGGTGCGATTGAAAAATTTGCTCCCGACGCCACGATTGTCCACATCGACATCGATCGCTCCGAACACCATAAAAATAAATTCGCAGACTATCCGATTCACTCGGATGTTAAACACGCACTCAAACGTCTCGCAGCACTGACCAAAAAGAATTTCAAAAAGCCTGATCTTAAAAAGTGGTACACCACCATCAATGGCTGGAAGAAAGAACACCCCTTCCCTTTCAGTTACGATCGCAAGGGCTCGAAGCATATCTTACCTCAAGAGGCCATCGAAATGCTCTATGAGGAGACCAAAGGTGAAGCGATTATCTCAACCGGCGTGGGCCAACACCAAATGTGGGCCCCCCAGTACTACCAATTCAATAAACCACGCACTTTCATTAGCTCATTGGGTGCTGGAACGATGGGCTTCGGCCTTCCCGCTGCGATCGGCGCTAAAGTAGCCTGCCCCAAAAAGCAGGTCATTGATATCGATGGCGACGGCTCATTCTTGATGAATATTCAAGAATTGGCGTGTATGAAAATTGAAAAGATTAACGCCAAAATTCTCATCCTTAATAACCAACACTTAGGCATGGTGGTTCAGTGGGAAGATCGCTTCTACGCCGGCGTTCGCGGACATACCATCTTGGGTGACGCTTCCAATATCGGTAGCCCGGACAATCCAAACGGACTCTATCCTGACTTCGTTAAGATTGCTAATGGCTTCGGCATCAAAGCTCGCCAGGTCATGAAGCGCGAAGACCTTCGTGATGCGATTCGCGAAATGCTTGATCACGACGGCCCTTACTTACTCGATGTCGTTGTTCCTTACACTGAACACGTGTTGCCATTTATTCCACAGAAGAAATCGGCTATGGAAATTCTGACGAAGTAAACTCTCGTTGAATTCCAAAAAATAAGGTGCGAATTTTCGCACCTTATTTTTTGTACAAGTAAATGGATGCCTAGCTGACGTGCTCAGATAACCAGCGTTCAGCTTCAATGGCCGCACGACAACCCATACCCGCGGCCGTGATGGCTTGACGGTAAACGTGATCCGCACAATCACCGGCGACAAACACACCAGGGACTTGCGTGTTCACGGTATTAGCTTCAGCGACCAGATAACCATTTTCATCAACCTTTAAAGCGGGAGTAAAAGGCTGAGAATTAGGAATATGACCGATGGCAATAAAGACGCATTTACAAGCGATTTCACTGATTTTTCCGTCTGCTGCTTTTACTTTAATTGAGTGAACTTTACCATCAGCTCCGCCTAAAATTTCAAGTGGCGTGCAATTCAGTGCGAGTTCAATTTTTTCGTGAGACTTCACGCGCTGTACCATGATCTCGGAAGCACGGAATTTATCACGGCGGTGAACTAAAATTACTTTGGAAGCAAAACGCGTGAGGAATAATGCTTCTTCACAGGCAGAGTCGCCACCGCCGACAACTACGACAGGTACATTTCGATAAAAGGCACCATCGCAAGTCGCACAGGTCGTAACGCCATTGCCACCATAGTATTCTTTTTCACCAGGAATACCCATGAGACGAGGCGAGGCTCCCGTGGCGATGATGACGGCCTTGGCTTCGTAGGTGGCTTCTCCGCCGACGAGTTTTTTAGTGGCTCCAGAAAAATCTACTTTCTCAATGCGATCCCAAGCAAAACGTGCACCGAAGCGTTCCGCCTGAGCTTTCATGTTGGTAATCAATTCATTGCCATCGACGCCGTGAACGAAGCCAGGAAAATTTTCGACCTCGGAGGTCGTAGTCAATTGACCACCGGGCTGACCGCCTTCGAGGACCAATGGACTTAAACCGGCACGGGCAGCGTAAATTGCGGCGGTTAAACCCGCACATCCTGTTCCTAAAATTAATACGTTTTCTGCCATAGATGGATTACTCATTCTGAACAATTAATCTTAACGGCAAGGCTGAAAACCTGTCAAAGTAGACTTTGTTAAAGTGGTTGCCGAGGGTAAGAATTACTATAAATTTTCCTCGCATTACTATGTCTCTACACTCGAAAAACCCCGAGATTGCTGATCTTCCCCAAATTTTAGAAGTTGAAAAAAGTTGGCCCGAAGCTGGAAGAGCCAGTGCAGATAAATTCGTCGCACGGATTGAGAAATTCTCGAAAGGTTTTTTTCTAATCCTTAAAAATCTACCCAATGGTGAAGAAAAAGTGATCGCAACCATCACCACGATGCCTCTGCTGTATTCCCCCACTCTCGTGGGACAATTTACCACGTGGGATAAAGTCACTCACCACGGCCTGCTAGACGATTGCAGCCTTCAGAATAAGAACGCACTCTATATCATTTCGGGGGTGATTGATAAAGATCACCGTGGAGAAAATGTTTTTGAATACGCTGTCCTTAAAGTAGTAAAACTCGCGCAAGACCTCGGCCTGCGCTACGTCATCGCGGGCGCCGTCATTCCTGGTTATAAGAAATACTGTCAAAGCGCAGGGATTTTACCGGCTTGGGATTATTGCCAATTACGTAAAGGCTCAAAGCCTGTGGATCCACTCCTTGCGATGTACGAGAGTATACAATTTAAAGTTCCAAACAGCCTGCATGTGGTTGCTGAGTATTACCCAGATGACGCCAGTCGTAACTACGCTGCATTGGTGGTCAGAGATTTAGTAAGTGATCCGCTGACGTAAACTACGCTTCAACTAAACTGACAAACTCTTCAAATTTACCATTCGGACCTCTTGGAATATCCTCCAAGAAGGTATAAAAGATTTCGAAAGGATAACCAAGGTGGCCCTGCATTAATTGGGTTACACGGGATTGTTCTTCCAAGGTAAGTTCGCGTTCGGTCACAAGTTTAATTTCAACCCTCTGTATCGTATGTTGTACACACTGGAATTGTTTAACCTTAACTCCAGTCACACTCGCAATCTGGCCATGCTCGCCCAAATAAGGAAATAGGCTGTAGCGATTTTCTCCGTCAGGCATAATCAATCGGTTACGCTTGCGACCATGAATTTGTTTGATGACTGGCAACCCACGGCCACAGGCACTGGGGGGACCAAATTCAGCGTAGTCGCCCA
>JBBAUU010000034.1:0-315 GCA_040398065.1 Opitutales bacterium
AGGGCCTGCTCCACGGAAATTGCTTAACCGTAACCGGGAAGACCGTCGCCGAAAACCTGGCCAGCGTTAAACCCTACGCAGCAGATCAAGATGTGGTTCGTCCCTTCAGCAACCCCATCAAAGCCGATAGCCACTTACGAATTCTTCGTGGCAACATTGCTCCACAAGGCTCCGTGGCAAAAATTTCTGGCAAAGAAGGAAATAGTTTCTCCGGTAAAGCGATTGTCTACGAATCTGAAGAAGCTTCCCTCAAAGGCATTTTAGAAGGTGAAGTTAAAGACGGTCACGTGATTGTCATTCGCAATGAAGGACCTA
>JBBAUU010000034.1:325-12217 GCA_040398065.1 Opitutales bacterium
CCTAAGGGCGGACCAGGAATGCGTGAAATGCTTGGGCCGACTAGCGCCATCATGGGCAAAGGATTAGGTAAAACTATCGCGCTCATTACTGATGGAAGATTTTCTGGCGGCAGTCACGGATTCGTCGTTGGCCACATCACGCCCGAAGCAGCCGTCGGTGGCGTTCTCGCGGTTATTCAAAACGGTGATGTGATCACAATCGATGCCGTGAAAAATCAAATCAATCTTTCGGTGTCTGACGCAGAAATCGCTCAGCGCTTAAAATCTTGGAAACCCAGTCCGTGCAAAGAAAAGCGTGGTGCGTTAGCGAAATACGCGAAGTCGGTATCCTCTGCCTCGGAAGGTGCCGTGACCGACGGAGACTAATAAATAAGATAAAATAAGGGGTAAATCGACATTTTCACTCATCGAGGATTGCCAAACTGAGCGTCGCCGATGATTGTCGTGCGTCGTGGACACCTCTTTCGATTCTTACAGCAAGCATCTACTTAATTTCCCAGCCTTGGGCTTTGCGTTGGATTTAAGTCGGGCCCCCGCTCCTGCTGGCTTCAAAGAAAAAATGTCTGCCGCTATCGCTAAAGCTTTAGCCGAGATGAGTGCATTGGAAAGTGGCGCGATAGCTAATCCCGACGAAAAAAGAATGGTCGGACATTACTGGTTACGCACACCTGAGTTAGCTCCGCAACCCGCACTCACTGCAGAAATTAAAAAAGCCGTACAATCGATTCATCAATTCACGAAAGACGTGCACAGCGGATCTACCCAAGGGGCGCACGGAAAGTTTACGGACTGTCTCTGTATCGGTATCGGTGGCTCCGCCTTGGGACCACAATTCGTTGCGGATGCATTAGGCACCGCTTCCGATAAATTAAAAATTCATTTCATCGATAATACCGATCCCGATGGCATGGACCGCGTATTTTCAAATTTAACCAATAAATTAGGCACAACACTCGTCATCGTCACTTCGAAATCGGGCAGTACACCTGAGCCACGCAATGGTTTAATTGAAAGTGAACTCGTCTGGAAAAAGGCAGGATTAAATTTCAGCGCGCATGCGGTGGCCGTTACTGGCGAAGGCAGTCAACTCGATCACATTGCGATCAAAGAAAAATGGTTAGCACGTTTCCCGATGTGGGATTGGGTGGGCGGGCGCACCAGTGAGTTAGGTCCGGTCGGCCTACTTCCAGCGGCCCTCCAAGGAATCGATATCGATGCGCTTTTATTAGGTGCGAAAAAAATGGATGAACTCACCCGAGAAAAGAACGCAGAAAAAAATCCTGCCGCACAACTCGCTCTCGCTTGGTATCATTTAACGGACGGACAAGGTAAAAAAGCGATGGTAGTTCTTCCGTACAAGGACCGACTACTTCTCTTCTCACGTTACCTTCAACAATTAATCATGGAGTCGCTCGGTAAAGAGTCCGACCTCGCTGGTAAAAAAGTTTATCAAGGACTCACTGTTTACGGAAACAAAGGAAGCACCGATCAGCATGCTTACGTGCAACAGTTACGCGATGGCTTGAATAATTTCTTTGCGGTGTTCATCGAAGTTTTAAAAGACCGTGAAGGACCCTCTCCTTTCGTGGATCCCGACACCACTTCGGGTGATTACCTGCAGGCGTTCTATTTGGGAACTCGCCAAGCTCTCACTGACAGTGGGCGCGGAAGCATTACCCTCACCCTTAAACAGGTCGACGCCCAGACCATCGGTCAGATAATCGCTCTTTTTGAACGGACCGTCGGACTCTACGCTAGCCTCTTGAATATCAACGCTTACCACCAACCTGGGGTTGAGGCCGGCAAGAAGGCGGCCGCGGAAACTCTTAAGGTCCGAACCAGTGCCATTTTACACTTAAATAAACACAAAGGACAGTGGTTTACCCCTGTAAATATCTGCAAAGAGATTGGACTTGTAGGGTTAGAGGAACTTGTGTTCAAAGTCTTACTGCATGCCTCGTCCAACCCCGGCTCTATTGAATCAATAGAAAACCCGGACCCCCGTTTGACTACCTTCCGGCATAAATAACCTTTTATCCATCCTACCCCCAAATGAATAAGTCCGTAAATCTCGCTATCCGAATCCTTGGAATCGTCCTTGCGATTGCTGCATGCGTCTTTGCCTACCTCTTGAAAGGCAAAGTCGACGCCGGAATGAAAAATACTGAATGGACTGTCACGGACGCCGAAATTGCTGCGCCTAAACAATTCGACAAGCGCATGGAAGTCATCGGTTCCAAACTGAAGAATCTCGTCGAAGAAAAGCGCACAAAAATCGCTGAACTCGAAGGTATCAAAAAAGACCTCGAAGCTGATGTGGCTGATAAGAAAACCAAAATCGAAGGCTTGAATGCCAAGGTTGAAGGTCTCGAAGGCAACGTGGCTGAACTCACCCGTAAGCGCGATGAACTCACTTCCCAATTAGCTGATGTAACCAGCAAAAAAGATTCACTTACCTCTGAACTCAACTCCATCAAACAAGAGTTAGTTAAGGAGAAAGAAAAAACCGCGAGCATGTTCACTAAAGAACAACTCGATGCCGAAATTGCTAAGACCACTAAAGCTGAAGAGAGCCGCAACTCTGTTGTTCAACTCTACGCTCAACTTTATAATTCATTCTTAAGCTCCACCGGCACCAAGCCATCCTACCCTCGCGATCCACTCTCCCAGCCTTCGGTCAACTCCTTACAAGCTGAGTTCGCACCAGAAACCGTTAAAACCCGCATTGTGCGTCTTGATTCAGATAATGGTTTAGTTTGCTTCTCCGTGGGTGATTTAGACGGCATTAAAGCCCGCAGTGTTTTCAAAGTACAAGTCAATGGCGCTGAGGTGGGCAAAGTTCGCATCGAGTCAGTTCAAGCTGCTCAGTGCATCGCTCAAATTTTAATCGATTCCGAAGTGGGTCAATTCTCTGACGGTGAAGTGGTTACCCTCGAGCCAATCTCGGGCAAAATCGCTAATAACTAATTAGAATGCGGTTCGTACATCTCATCACCCTCGCCCTTGTCTTAATTGCATTGGCCGGTTGTGAGACTACAGAAAAGCCTATCGATTCGACTTTACCACAAGCCCAACCCGCTTCGTGGCAAGGCGGTCTTCCTGGCATGATGGGTCCGACTGGCGGATCTGGATATCGCTAATGACTACGCCAGGTTCACATGAACCTGGGTCAAATCCCAAGGCCGGTGGTCGACTTCTCGTCGTAGCTACGCCGTTAGGAAATCTGGGCGACCTCACGGATCGAATTAAAAAAGAATTAGCCGCCTGCGATTTAATCGCCTGCGAAGATACGCGTGTCACCATTGGTTTACTCAAACACATCGGAATATCTAAACCGATGATTGCCTACCATGAGCATAATGAAAAAGAGGTGGCCGTAGAATTAGCAGAAAAAATTTCGGCCGGACAAGTGGTGGCCTTAATTACTGACGCTGGTACGCCAGGCATAAGCGATCCAGGATTCCGAGTAACGCGCGAATGCCGTCGACGAAAACTCACGGTCACTCCTCTGCCCGGCCCCTGCGCCATCATCGCCCTGCTTTCCGCGTCAGGACTCCCCACGAATGCATTTCGATTTGTGGGATTCCTGCCACCAAAGTCAGCCGCGCGTCGACGCTTCCTCGAGCAATCCCTGCAAAGCGACGAAACAATCGTGCTCCACGAATCCTGTCATCGAATGGCCGATTTTGCCGATGAGATGCTCGAGATTCTTGGTCCGGCCCGCGTGGTCTGCGTCGGACGCGAACTCACTAAATTACATGAAACCATTCGCACCGCTCCTCTCGGTGAATTAGTCCCATTGCTGAAAGCGGGTTCCATGAAAGGCGAATTCACCGTAGCCATTGCGCCGGCTGATTTCGTTTTATAATCGAGTCGCAGGTTGACCCAAGCGGTCATTCGGTGGCAATCTTCTGACTATGGCGGGTTTCGACGACAGCCTAGTGAGAGAATACTTTGAAGTGAACGGGTTCTTCGTGCGCCAATCACGCAAGTACGCCGTGCAATCACGACGCAAACGAGCCGACGAAGAAGGCGATTTATACGTGATCAATCCATCGCCCCGTCGCGACGTCCAACTACCTTTTCAACTTTTCTCCGCTGACCTACCAGGAATTACCGCCGCGGTAGTCGCCGTGAAAGCATGGCATACCACGAAAGCGATTACGCCCACGATGATACGCAAAGGAGACTTACTGGAGTTCGTCCGACAAGAAGCCGTCGAAGCAGCCAAAGTGGCCTTTGCCGAATTACGCCAAACAGAAAATGAAAATTTATCTAAAATATTAATTCTCCCGGGGTTGCCCGCACAAGAACCTCAACGCGCCGAAAGTATTGCCCTGCTTAAACAAAGTGGCGTTGACCATGTGATTACCTTCCGAACGATTTTAGAAAATATGATTCAGAATGTAGAATCTAACCAAAGCTACGCCCGCTCCGACACCTTACAACTTTTACGCCTGCTGCGCGTCTACGATATGGTCAAACCGGCACAGCTTGAACTATTCTCTAACAATCCTTCTTCCAAGTGATTCATCCTTCCGCCCAGATTCATCCCTCAGCCCGTCTAGGAAACGCCGTCGTTATTGGGCCATGGGCGATTATCGAAGCGGATGTCGTCATCGGTAATGCCTGTGAAATTAGCGCACAGGCTATCATCAAAAAAGGCTCAGTGCTTGGAGAAAAAGTAAAATTAGATCATTTTGCGGTGATTGGCGGCGACCCCCAAGATCTTCATTTCAAATCTTCTACCTCTTCGAATGTGAACATCGGTGATTCCACGGTCATTCGCGAACATGTCACTATACATCGAGCGACCATTGAAGGTGGCACCACATGTATTGGTAAAAATAATTTTATTATGGCAGGTGCGCACGTCGCGCACGATTGCACCACGGGTGATCATGTCATCCTCGCCAACGGATGTATGCTGGGTGGACACGTAATCGTGGGTGACCATGCCTTTGTGAGTGGTGGAGTTGCCGTCCATCAATTCTGTCGAATTGGTAAGGGCTCAATGACATCGGGCAATGCCGTCATCACCGAAGATATTCCGCCACAGGGTTTAGCTCACTCGCGAAATCAAATCTCAGGTTTAAATTTAGTGGGTATGCGCCGACGCGGACTGAGCAACGAAGTGATTGCCGAAATTAAAAAAGCCTATCACTGCGTCTACACACCTGGTGAAAATTGTGCAGACTTAGCACAATCCGCCCTAAAATCGGGTGATTTCATCACGCCCGAAGCTCTGGAATTTCTGGATTTCTTTTTAGGAGGAAAACGTGGACGCTTTGTCCAACCCGAATGAGCGAAGCCCCGATTGCATTAACCTGTGGTGACCCAGCGGGCGTTGGTCCTGAGCTGATTGCTGCTTGGATCAAATCGCATCCCCAATCAATTGATAAAGTCATACCCATTGGCCCCCTTTCGTGGTTAAAAAGTCTAGGCATAAAAAACCCGGAGTCCTTCGCTGTAGGGCCAAATAATTATCTTATAAATTCTGGAAAGCCTGGCGCTGAAGGCAGCCGTATCGCCATCGCTGCCATGGAATGTGCAGCGAAAGGAGTCGTGGAAGGAAAGTTTCGCGCTGTCGTGACGGGACCCGTCAGTAAAAATAATTTATCGCAAGTAGGTTATAAGTTTCCCGGGCAAACAGAATTTTTTGCTCACCACTGGCAAGGTGAACCCGTGATGGCGTTTGCTGGTGGTAAAATGACCGTGGGTTTGGTGACGTGGCATATCCCGCTACAATCGGTTTCTGCTCAGATAAATTCAGCGAATATTCGCCAAACTATTTTGGCTCTTATTCAGTTGCGTAAAAAACTCGGTGATAAAAATCCTCGTATTGCTGTATGCGGACTGAATCCTCACGCCGGTGAAAATGGTTTGTTAGGTCAGGAAGATAAAACCGTTATTCAGCCCGTCGTAGAAACGCTGCGCAGCGAAGGCTTTGACATCACCGGACCCCTTTCGGGCGATACCGCTTTTTATCGTCACCTAAACGGGGAGTTTGATGCGGTCGTAGCCATGTATCACGACCAAGGCTTAGCCCCTTTAAAATTGGTCGATTTTGCCACCGCCGCCAATCTGACATTGGGATTAAAACATGTTCGCACCAGCCCCGATCACGGCACCGCTTTTGAAATCGCTGGAAAGGGTTTAGTAGACTGCGGAAGTTTTGAATCGGCGGTACGCTTAGCTGAGATTCTGTCCTCTCGATGATTCGTCAGTTTTTATTCGCACTGTTATGTTTCAGTTGGGCCGGTGCTGCTGAACCCATGCGGATTGCGAGTTACAGTCCCGGGGCAACGCAAACGCTGATTGATTTAAATTGCTCAGCACAAATCGTCGCCGCTACGAAGTGGTGTCCCCTACCCGCTCAGCATTCGGCATCGCGCGATTGCGATGTATTTAATCCGGACTTAGAAAAACTATTACAGAAAAAACCGACCCTGGTGATTTTGCCCAGACTAGCCAATCCGTTGTGGGCCGATCGCTGCCGGCAGGCTGGATTGAAAGTATTAGTTCTTTCATCTGAAAATAAGAACAGTGTCAGCGAGGATGTGCGTTTAATTGGCGAAGCTGTGCATCAAAAAAAGTTGGCCAACGATTTGATTTCCGTTTTAGAAAATAAACGGTCTAGTTCATCAAAAAAACTTTTAGTGATTTGGGATGGCATGATGGCTGGAAGGAATTCTTATCTCGCGGGGCCATTAGAAAAAGTGGGATGCGATCTTCCGTTTCCCGATATGACATGGATTAAGTGTGACTGGGAGATGATTGCTCGGTTCAACCCAGATATTATTTTGTGGATAAATAATAATCCGCTTGATGGGCCGATCACCTTGTCCCCAAAACATTTGAGTGAG
Source organism: Opitutales bacterium (assembly GCA_040398065.1). Taxonomy (GTDB): domain Bacteria; phylum Verrucomicrobiota; class Verrucomicrobiia; order Opitutales; family UBA953; genus UBA953. Next base: position 7,192 of record JBBAUU010000034.1, read on the forward strand.
TTTGCGGATTTGCCCGCGGTAAGAGAGGTAAATGCCGTAAAAAATAAAAACGTCTATTCTGCCAACAGTGGTTGTAACTGGTTGCCTAGTAGCAGTTTATTTAACGCCTGCTCGAAATTGAATAAACTCTTAACCGACAGTGATTTAGAGCACCATTTGACAAAGTAGGCTAAACTTTTTATCTATAAACCTACATACTATCCTATGAAATCCTCATTCCTCCGTTTACTAACAACCGCCGCAGTCGCCTTGGCGATTACTTCTGTGACCAGCTTTGCTGCTGAGACAGAAAAGAAAAAAGATGACGACAAGTCACCTTGTTGCCCAACCGAAGCTCCGAAGAGCCAAATCTTTAATGGTGGCAAGTGTGGCGATAAAAAAGACGACTCATGCAATGACCCTGCAAAGACTGAGCCCGTAAAGAGCCAAGAATGCCCAGATAAGAAAGACGGCGAAAAGTGCCCACCTGCTCCTACCGAAGCTCCTAAAGCCTAATCTGGTTTAATCATTGATTTAAAAGGGCGAACTTTCGAGTTCGCCCTTTTTATTTATTCCAATTCAAGCCGAGATCCTGACGAACGAACTCGGGGAAATCTTGGCGTATGGTGAATTTCATTTTCTCAGCATAAATAAAATCTTCGGCGCGGCCGGCCCCACTACGCACCGCACAAGATTTTATTCCGGCATTTAATCCAGCGTCCCAATCAGTGATACGATCGCCTACCATCCAGCAACGCGTGGCATCGAGGTCATGTCGTTCAATCATCTCTAAAATAAATTTCGGACTTGGTTTCCGGTATAGAGAAGGCTCATCCGGTTTTTCAGGGGCGGCTTTGATTTCTAAAATTCCTGGGTCTGGCAAATCCAGCAGCTCCAGCATGCGTTGATTGCAGGCATGGTATTGTTCCCAGGTAAAAATCCCCCGGTTTATTCCACTTTGGTTGGTAAGAATAAAAAGCTTATAGCCGGCCAATAAACAGGCATTGAGGGCCGGTTTTACCCCCGAAATAAGGGCAACTTGGTCAACTTGGCAGGTGTGGTGGTGGTCTTCGATGAGATTTCCATCCCGATCGAGGAAAAGGGCGGGCGATTTGGCCATGCCCCCAGCCAATCGAAGCAATTAAGTAGGGCAAGCCATTGAATGGGGGCTTGACCGTGGGGGCTAGGGGACTCTACATCTGACCCTCAACCAGAGCAAAACCATGGCAAATCCGAAACGCAAACAGTCTAAACGTCGCAGTCGCCTTCGTCGCGGGGCCAATCAGTTCCGTGCTCCCAAGCTCGTACGCGATGCTGAATCAGGCGCCCTCCGCCGTTCACACCGTGTCGACCCAACCACCGGTAAATACCGTGGTCGTCAAGTCCTCGACACCGAGGCTTAAGCAAATTTTACGGGCAACGCCCGTGCAATCATGAGCGAAGAAATCACGCCCACTGGAAAAAGAATCGCCCTCGATTGTATGGGTGGCGATTTAGGTCCATCGGAAGCAGTCGCGGGTGCAGCCCTTGCACTCCGTGAAGGCTTTGTTGGTCCCAACGATAAACTTATTTTAGTTGGTCATGAAGATAATTTGCGTCAACTCGCCGCCGAGCACCGCATTCTTAAATCTAAGCGCATTGAATTTAAACACGCGGCGACGGTGGTGAATCCCGATGACGCGGCGATGACGGTAATTAAATCTAAACGCGATTCGTCGATGTTGATTGCTTTGGATATGCTCAAAGCAGGTCAGGCTGATCTCGTTATTTCTACTGGAAATACGAAAGCATTAGTCGCAGCGGGAACCATTAAAGTGCGTCCGATGGAAGGCGCTGAACGTCCAGCGTTAGCGGCTATTATGCCTCGTCGTGAAGGTCACTTCGTGATGCTCGATGTGGGTGCAAATCCTGAAGCTAAACCTGAACATTTAGTCCATAACGCCGTATTCGGATCCATCTATGCACAAAGTGCATTAGGCATTACCCATCCACGAGTGGGTTTATTATCTGTGGGCACTGAAGAAGGTAAAGGCGGTGCCAGAATTAATCGCACGCACACATTATTAAAAGCGATGGGTGATAAAATTAATTACGTTGGACCCGTTGAAGGGTTTGATGTGTTTGGCGACGCTTGTGATGTCGTGGTCACCGATGGCTTCACCGGAAATGTTATTTTAAAAACTCTCGAAGGTCTGGTTTACATGGTACGCGATATGGTCGGTAAAAAAGTTAAAAGTAATCCGGTCTACCTTGCGGGCGGTATCGCCATGTTCCCTCTCTTGCGTGATCTTAAAGGAAAACTTAAGCCTGAAAAATACGGCGGAGCTCCTTTATTAGGACTCTCAAGTTTGGTCATGAAAGCTCACGGTTCGAGCAATCGTCAAAGTATCGCCAGTGCCATTCGCCTAGGCCTCGAAGCCGTGGGGCATGATGCCAACCGCCGAATGTTAGTCGCCTTAGCGGAAGCAAATGCTGTAATTTCTTCGACTCCGGAAGAAGAATGAGGTTTTAGTGTTCCCTTCTTCCCCGCGGAGGGCTTACTTCGACTACTTGATGAACCCGGCTCAATTCTCAGTCTTCATCCGTTCACTCGGCGTCCATACACCCGAGCAAAAACTGACCAACGATGACTTATCGAAGATCGTCGATACGAATGATGAGTGGATTAAAACACGCTCAGGGATTGCCGAACGTCGTATCGCTGGACCCAACGAAAATCCTTCGGACATGGGAGCAAAGGCTTCCGCCCAAGCCCTTAAAAATGCCGGACTAAATCCTGAAGACATCGACCTTCTCATCGTGGCGACAATGACGCCCGATGTCCCCTTCCCTTCGACTGCTTGTATTCTTCAAGCTAAACTCGGACTCCGTCGCGACATTCCAGCCTTCGATGTTTCCGCCGCTTGTTCTGGATTTATTTTCGCTCTTCAAGTGGGCACCGACATGTTGCGCTCGGGTAATTATCGACGCGCTCTCATTGTGGGAGCGGAAAAACTTTCGGGAGTTCTCGACTGGCAAGATCGCACCACGTGTGTACTTTTTGGTGACGGAGCGGGTGCCGCTATTTTAGAATTAACCGACACTCCTAATGTTGGCATCCTTGGAAATATGTTGGGGTCGGACGGATATAATGCCGAACTCATTCACAGCGTTGCGGGCGGTTCAGCTAAACCCTCAACTCCGGAGACCATTCAAAATCGCGAACATTGTCTGCGCATGAATGGTAAAGAAGTTTTCAAACTCGCCGTACGTGTCATGTCCGAATCCTGTCAGCGTGTTTTAAACACCTGTGGCGTAACCTCCGATCAAGTGGCCTGGTTCATCCCCCACCAAGCGAATGCGCGTATTCTCGAAGCGGTGGCGGGCCAATTGAATGTAGGACTTGAGCGATTTCCTTCGAATTTAGACCGATTTGGTAACACTTCAGCTGCCTCGATTCCCCTGGCCCTCGAAGAGGCTTGGCGAGAAGGCAAAATCAAACACGGTGACCTTGTCCTGCTCGTCGCTTTCGGCTCAGGATTAACCTGGGGAGCAACCCTCCTTCGCTGGCATGAACCTAAAAAATAAATTTTTCAGTATCCTCGCTCTCGTCCTCGCACTTAACTGTCAGGCCGAGCTGATTCATACCGGGCCACGCTGGACGCTCAAAGAAGGCACCACTTCTGTCGTCATTGCACCGACCACGTTACCTGAGTTATTAAATCAAATTAACGAAGCACAGGCCGCGACCGATGCGAAAGATTATTCCAAAGCTTTATCGCTCTGGAATAAAATTGCAGAAAGCCAATTCGGTCACGAAGGCGAAGCGATTGCCCTAATCGCCAGAGCAAAAATTAATATTGCCCGTAATCAATTTGAACCAGCCGAGCGCGAAGACTTGGATGAATTTTTCAAACGTCACACCAACTACGTAAATTTCCAAGACGCCATCGATTTAAATTTTATCATCGCCTCACGTTTGGCGGAGGGAGCTCGCCCGCAATTGGGTGGTTGGTTTCCTTGGTTTAAAGACCGATTACACGCGGTTGCGGTTTACGAAAAAGTTGTGAAAGTTGCGCCCAATGGACAGCTCGCCGACATCGCCCTCATTCGCATCGCACGTCTCAATGCGGATCAAGGTCGCACAACCGAGAGTCTTGAAGCTCTAGAGCGTATCGTCAGTGACTACCCTAATTCAAAATACGCACCGGAAGCCCTGGAAAGACTGGCTAAACTACGGAGCGAAGAATCACTCGGTCCTGATTGGGATCAAGCGAGTACCATCGATTCGGCAGATCACTGGAAGACTCTCGCAGACCAATATCCCAACGATCCACGTGCAAAAATCGCCGCGGAACAAATTAAAATCTTACGCGATCGCGCGGCACGCGCCCGACTCAATCTCGGAAAATTCTATTGGTATAGCCGTAACAATCCTGAAGCCGCTAAACTGATGGCCAATGCTTGCCGAAGCATTTCGCCAGAATCCGCCGCTGCCGTGGAAGCCCAAAGCTTACTCAAAGAAATCGAGAAAAATTCTAATCCGCCCAAGACCCTTGCGGATAAATTACTCGGAGCATATCCACGCCCAACGTCCAACACCCAGAATAAACCTGTTACCGTAGGAGACGAATTGGACGCACTGGGTTTCCGCAAAGAAACGATTAACCCTGCAACCGAAAATTCCCGTCCATGAGCTTACGCATCCTCTTTTTATTTCTTGGTCTTAGTTTAACCATCAGTCAAACCGGCTGCTCGTCCTATCAACTCGGCGGACCTAAACCCGCGTTCACGACCATTGAAATTGCGCCCATCAAAAATAACACTTCACGCATCGGCACGCAGGTCGTACTCGAACAAAAATTAGTTGAATCTTTCACCGCCGATCCACGCATTAAAATCGGTCCGGGCGGGGCGAAATTAGAAACCGTTGTTACTCGCTACGCGCACCAAGGTCTGACCACGAAATCGATCGATAGTTATACCTACAGTAGCTTTAATATTTCAATCACCGTGCGTTGTACCTTAACCACCAACACCGGCACCAAAGTTTTATTTAAGGACCGAG
>JBBAUU010000035.1:0-11947 GCA_040398065.1 Opitutales bacterium
AAAAAACTCGCAGTATTCAGCGTGATAAGCGGTTTATTCGGACTTCTCGCGCTTCTTGTCAGTCACACCTATCCACCCGAAAATCCACTTCACTGGATCTCTACATTATTACTCGCCATCTCGTGTATTGCTGGTGGGTGGGATGCGCTCATCGACGGTTGGGCATCACTGCGCGAAAAAAGAGTCGATGTGCACACCTTGATGATCCTCGTTGCGGTGGGCTCATGGGTAATTGGTCACCCCGAAGAAGGCGCACTCCTACTCTTTCTATTCTCCGCTGCAGGCGCGATTGAACACTACGCCATGTTCCGCACCAGAGGAGCCATCGACGCCCTCTTAGACCGCGCTCCCAAGCAGGCCCGCTTGATTGAAAGTGATGGTAAAGAAAGTATCATTTCCGTCAGTGCACTTAAACCTGGGCATCAAATAATCGTTCTCCCTGGCGAGTTAGTTCCTGCCGATGGTAAGGTTGTATCGGGAGAAAGTTCGGTGGATGAAAGCACTTTAACAGGTGAAGCAAAACCGGTTGATAAAAAATCGGGCAGCTTAGTTTCAAGTGGTACCTTAAATAGTTGGGGCCGCCTAGTAGTTTTAGTCACCAAAGCCGAAAAAGATAGTTCTCTACAACGTATAGTTACGCTGATTCGCGAAGCACAGGAAAGCAAAGCTCCTGCCCAGCGTGCCATTGATCGCTGGGGCGATATCTATGCGATCTTCACTCTGTCGGCATCTTTGATTTTCTTTCTCTACCAATATTATGTCCTAAACAACCCCATCATGGGCGGAGAAACGTCGGCACTCTATCGTGCAATGACTCTTATGGTGGTCTTAAGTCCCTGTGCGCTGGTACTCTCAGTCCCCTCGGCGATCTTAGCTGCTATCGCAGCGGGAGCGCGCCAAGGAATCTTATTTCGAGGTGGCGCAGCTGTGGAACGACTTTCCGGAGTTAACACTATCTGCTTTGATAAAACGGGGACATTAACCTCAGGCGAACCCGTCGTCGCCTCGCTCGAAGTTTATCCGCCCGAGAATCGCAGCAAAACATTATCCGCGCTGCTTTCTATCGAATCCAATTCAACCCACCCCTTTGCGAACGGAATCCTCAAGGCCTGCCGAGCGGAGGGTGCGCAAATTCTGCAAGTCGATGGACTATCCAATTTCCCTGGCCATGGAATTTCTGGAGTTATTAACGGCGTAACATGGAAGGTGGGAGGGCGCGACTTCGTAGGCTGCGCCGCTCTCCCCTCCACTAACGCCGACAGTGGCGCCATTATCAGCGAAGTATGGGTGTCTGACGGTTCAACCATAGCACGAGTCACCTTGATTGATGAAATCCGCGAACAGAGTGCCTCCACCCTTTCCGCTCTCCATCAATTAGGCATTCACACCATCATGCTCACGGGTGATCGCGAAGAAGCGGCCGCCGTCGCTGCTAAGAAAGTGGGTGTCGAGAAATTCGCAGCAGCCCTCTCACCCGAAGATAAAATGCAGACGGTTCGTAAAATTTCCGCCGATGGACATATTGTTGCGATGGTCGGTGACGGCGTGAATGACGCTCCTAGCTTAGCAGCTGCCGATATCGCGATCGCCATGGGCAATCGTGGAAGCGACGCCGCTCTCGAATCTAGCGATGTCGTTCTCATGGATGACAAAATTGAAAAACTCCTCAACGCCATCGAACTGAGTAAAGCCGCACGTACGGCAATTCGTATTAATATTATTATCTCAGTAGGTGCCGCCTTAACGATGGCTACGATTGTTATTCTCAAAGGAGCCACCTTATCCCTCGGTGTCATGGTACACGAAGGGAGCACCGTCATCGTATGCTTAAACGGATTAAGATTATTGGCCCACCGCCCGAAGGCTTAGACTAAGATAATTTCTTTTCTAGGAAAAGTGCCCGACCCTTGGTTGGGTCGAGTTGATACGAAACAAATCCCACAGCTTCGTAAAGTTTTCGTGCATGCTCGTTATGCTCCAAGACCTCAAGCGTCAGCTTACAACAACCACGCCGCTGTGCCTCCGTCTCTACAGCGGCCATTAAAGCCTTACCTACACCGCGACATTGAAACTTGGGCAACACCGCCAAGTCATGGATATTGATTAATGGGCGACAGGCAAAAGTGGAGAATCCTTCGAAGGCAATGACCAAGCCGACCGCCTGACCGCCCAACCACGCTAACAGAACGAGGGCTTGGGGGCGTTTGGCGAGTTCAGCACTGAGATTGGCCCGCACCTCGGCAGACAACGGTACATCGCCACCGACGGTGTGTGAGGCATACGAATTTAAAACTTCAACGACCGCCTGAGACTCGTCCGACTTCAACCAATCAACCGGACGAATCTCTAAAGCTGTCGCCGACATTGCTTAGCGCAGTTCTTTGCCCGAACCGTCGAATAATTTAAACGCTTCAATGCTGTAAGTAGCGTCAGGCTTGGTGCCCAGACGAACCTTACATGACTTCATTAAATCGCGGAAATATTCGCGATCCTCTTTCACGATGCGATCTAAGTTAATCGGGTGAAGAAGAATATTAATTTCTAATTCTTTATCGGGACCCACTTGTTCGCGTAAACGACGGATGACGCTTAAAAGCTTACGTTGAATTTCTACTGAGACGGTGCGAGGATTTTTAACGATACCGCGACCCTGACAATGCGGACAATCCATGTACATCGAGGTCGTGTTCGATTCGGTGTGACGCTGACGAGTCATCTGTAAAACACCTAATTGCGAGATCGGTAAAATCTGGTGCTTGGCTCGATCATCTTCCATCGCTTGGCGCAAAGTATCGTAAACTGTTTTACGATCCTTGGGGTTTTTCATATCGATGGTATCAATCATGATTAAGCCCCCTAAATTGCGGAGTTTGATTTGGCGGGCACCTTCGGTGACCGCTTCGATATTAGCCTGTAAAATATAGTCTTTACCGTCTTTGGTCGCACCGCGGTGCGAGCCGGTGTTGACGTCGATAGCCGTGAGCGCTTCGGTTTCATCAATCACAATTTCCCCACCACTTGGAAGTGGAACGCGACGTTGGAAAAGTTGTTCAATCTGACGTTCGATATTGTAGCGTTCGAAAACAGGAATCGGGTCTTTATAAAGTTCGACGCGTGAGCTGGAACGCGGAGAAATTTCTGCAACCAAGTCTTGGACGATCTTAAAGTCCTCGGGATTATCGACGAGAATACGATCCACTTCTTCGGTGAGAAAATCGCGAACGGTTCGTTCGATTAAACCTGGCTCAGTGTAGAGTAAGATCGCTTTTTGTTCTGACTTGTTGATCTTCTCGACAATCGATTGCCAGCGGCGAAGCAACATATGGAGGTCGCGCACAAACCAACGCGCTTGCTTGCCTTCACCGGCCGTACGAATGATCACACCCATACCTTCAGGAATCGTAAGTGAGCGTAAAATATCCTTCAATCGTTCACGCTCGGGAGCTTCTTCAATTTTTCGGGAAACACCGCAAGCGCCACTGAAAGGCATTAAGACTAAAAATCTTCCAGGCAGGGCGATGTTCGTTGTCGAACGAGGACCCTTCGTTCCGATGGTGTCTTTAACGACCTGAATGACGATATCAGACCCCGCTGGAAACAGCGTTGGAATGTCTTTCGCTTGGTAGCGTGCTTTACGTTGTTTTTGTTCAGCCGACTCATTGTCGCGAATGAATTCAACCTGCGAATCATTAGCCGCAGGTAACATATCCCAGTAATGCAGGAAGGCATTTTTCGACTGACCGATATCGACGAAGGCGGCTTTTAATCCGGCTTCGAGATTTTGGACGCGGCCTTTAAAAATCGACCCGACCATGCGGTTTTCACCTTTGTGTTCGATTTCAAATTTATCGAGAACGCCATTCGTGAGAAGAGCGACGCGCTTTTCGAGCGTCTCGGCATTAATGACGAGTTCGCGATAATTAGCACGGTCCTTGGAGAAGTGCTTCACGATGCGTTGCAAGAGTGGTAACTCTTTGCGACGTTGCGCAGCCTCTTCGGCTAGTTGCTTAGGATCAACCCCGGAGGAAGTCGGCGGTGTGCTTTCTTCAGGGAGGTCGTTGAGGTTATCGTCGGAATTATTTGGGTCGGTCATCGCAGTAGTATGGCGTTAAATGCCAGTTACCGGAGTCCCCCTATTCTCACCGCCATCCACCGAATGTCGATGGACGCTCTGGACTAATCCGAGAAGCAAAAAGCAGCTGAGAATAAAGGACCCCCCGTAACTGAGGAAAGGTAGTGGAACGCCCGTGACGGGCATTAAATCGATATTCATGCCGATATTAATAACGACATGGGTGCCAATAATCACCGCGGCACCAATAGCTAACAAAGATCCAAATCGGTCGATGGCTAATAAGGCTGTTCGCACAATGCGCCAGAGCAACCAAGCAAAAGCGACAACGACAGCGAGTCCTCCTCGGAAACCAATTTCTTCAGCCATTCCAGAAAATAAAAAATCATTATGCGCCGCAGCTTCAGGAAGGTAACCATACTTTGCTTGAGTGCCCTTACCAATACCCTGTCCTTCTAATCCGCCACGACCGACTGCAATGACAGCTTGTTTTACATTCCACGTCGCTCCGCGTCCACGCGGATCAATGATGGAGGGTGCCACAAATGAAAGTAGGCGCTCGCGTTGATAGTCTTTCAAAAGAAAGAACCAGGCCGTTTCTTCGTGTTTTCCACGTATCGCTTTTGCAGGATTTAAATCATCTTCATGAGCTTTAGCGTACGCCGTAACTTTGGAAGCGTAAGAAACCAAGTCGACGGCGACGACCGCTCCCAATAAGACGGCACTCAATCCCGCCACCATGAAAAACCTGGAACTCAGGCCGGCAACAAACAATAAGGCAAATGACAGTGGAAGGTAGATGAGTGCTGAGCCTAAGTCGGGCTGCACAAAAATCAAGACAAACGGGAGGCCCGCCGCGGCCAAAACTTTGACCGCCGTAGGCCAAGACTTACGCCACGACCCAATCGGTTTTAAGACCAACACCGCAGCGATAAAAATGAGGGCGGAAACTTTGGCGAATTCGGAAGGCTGAATGGAAAAAGGACCGAAATCCATCCAGCGACGTGCGCCGTTAATACTCCGAATAAATGAACCAATATTTATTTTAAAAAATGCACAAAAAGATATCGGCACCAGGGCAAGGATCCCGATTAAATAAATGCGGCGCGCATGGATACGCAGCTTACGATAATCCAATGAGGAGATCATCCAATAAGCCACCCAACCGATGGCCAAATAAATCATCTGCGGCGTTTCAAAATCGGTCTGACGGTACGAGCCCGCTGATTTAATGGCGATGACCCCTAGGCTGCTTAAAAGAAAAATAATGACCACCTGCGTCCAGTCCGTCCGCCAAGAAAAATTGGCAAATTTATCCCACCAGGCGGACACCTGAGCTCCTTCACTCTCAAAAAGGCGGGACATATCTAAAATCAAACATCTAAAAGCCAATGTGCAAGGCGAACCTCCCGAAAGGGCTTGCGGACTGGGCGGAGCTGGTAACTTTTAAAAGCCGACCACACCGACTTCAACTGCATGGCTTTTGCCACCGACCAAAGTACAATTTCCGTAGTCATCTTTTTCGCAGGGATGATAGTCGCTTACGTTTTCTTGAAACGGAGAGCATCCAGCCTGAGGGCCATGTTCGATGAGCGTTTAAAAAGTGAAATCGAACTCGCCCGACGTGAGGCATCCTTAGAAACCTCAGAACTACAAGTTAAAGTGGAAGCCTCACAACGTGAGGCGGGGCGACTACTGGCGCTCGCTCAAGCCGAAGCTGAAGCCGTTGCCGCTATAAAAACAGCCAATGAAAAAGAGCGTGAGTTTTTACAAAAAGAAATATTACGACTCTCGGGCTTAAAAGCCGATGAAGCTAAACGACTGGCTTTCGAGTCACTGCAAAAGAAATACGAAAGTGAAGCACGCCGAATGCGTGAAGAAATCCTCGACCGCCCCGAACAAGAAGCTGAAGAAGAAGCGCGTCGGATTTTAATCACGGCGATGCAGAGACTAACGACCACGACGACGCAAGATGCGACCGCGGTTTCTGTTTCTATTCCCAGCGAAGACATGAAGGGTCGTTTAATTGGTCGTGAGGGCCGCAACATTCGCACCTTTGAACAAAGCACTGGTGCCACTCTGCTGATCGATGAAACACCGGGCATGGTTTTAATTTCTTGTTTCGATCCAGTGCGTCGCGAAGTCGCACGCATTGCCCTCGAAAGAATGGTTAAAGATGGTCGCATCACCCCTACTTTAATTGAGGATTTTGTCCTTACTGCGGAAAATGAAGTCACGCGCCACGCTCAACATTTAGGACACGAAGCGGTGAGGGATTTAGGTCTTCCACCGATGGATGTTAAGGTCGAAGAATTATTAGGCCGACTGCATTTCCGTTTATCCTCGAATCAAAATACTTTAGCTCACTCCGTCGAAGTAGCGCAAGTCTGCGCCGTGCTCGCTGCAGAAATCGGTATCGACCCGGTGATTGCGAAGCGCGCTGGATTATTACACGATTTAGGAAAAGCGATTGATGCAGATAATGGATTAACGCATGCCGCTGCGGGCGCGAATCTCCTTCGTCGCGTCGGTGAAGATCCCCGCGTCGTCAACGCCGTCGCCGCTCACCACCGCGAAGTAGAAGCGGAAAGTTTATTTGCACCTCTCGTGATGATTGCGGATAGCATCTCGGGTTCTCGTCCAGGGGCTCGTTCATCGACTTTAGAAAGCTACGCGCAGCGAGTGAAGAATCTTGAAGAGCTGGTGCTCACCTTTGAAGGCGTCAAAGAAGCCTATGCCTTTCAATCGGGTCGTGAACTCCGGGTCATCGTTGATCCCGTGAAAGTGGATGACTTTGCTGCCAGTGAATTACTTCGCCGACTCCGTTCCGCGATTGAGGAAAAACTTTCCTATCAGGGTAACATCAAAATTACCCTCATCCGAGAACAGCGCTTCACGGACGAAGCTCGCTAGGCCTGGGGTTAGCCCAACTCAATTAAAGGCCTAAAAAGGGCGAATTATGAACAAATTTTCACCATTTTGGCGAAATGGGGACTTTCTTATTGTTAAAGTAGGGGGAGGTACTTATTCACAGGGGTTCTAAGATGAGAATCTTAGCACCCTCGGTACCTCTCTTATTCAACATAAGTCAAAAGCAGGAAACCGAAAATACCGACCCATCAGCCACAACGGCCGAGACGGTCATCACCCAGCGACCTACTAAATAGGTCGCCACATCCAAGAGAAAATGAACCCAGAAGAAAATAAAGGTCAGGAAAACACTTCCTCACCCGCCGTTGCCCCCGTGGCAACAAACCCAGCACCACGCATTACCGAATCTAAGTTGGAAGCCGCTCACGCGACCCTCCCCCCTATGTCAGTAATCGGTGCTTCCACCGAACCCGCCGTAACACCCGGAACTATCTCAACACCTAAGCAATTTGGTCGTCGTGGTACTCCTTCAAACGTCGCCCCCAGTGGCAAAACCGCAAACTCACGTCCTTCAATCGGCGTGATCGAAAATCCTGCTCAAGTCACGGAATCACTTTCCGGTGAATTGGCAAAACAGCCCCGTCCAACCCAAGCCGCTCCTGCATCTTACCAAGCTCCTCGCGAGCCTCGTCATGAACAGCCTCGTCATGAGCAGCAACGTTTTGAACGTGACTCTCGTCCACCCTATCGTGCTCCACGTGAACCTCGTGAACCACATCATGAGCGCCAAGAAAACGCCCATGCTGCACCACAAGCTCGTCGTGAACCGCGTCCTGAGCGTCAAAAGTTGCACATCGATCCAGTAGTGATTCCTGAACAATCACCGATTGGTTTTTGGGCTAACTTGAAACGTAAAATTGCTTCTCTTTTCGGTATTTCCGTAAAGTCGAACGCAACGGCAACGCAACACCGACCCCATCAGCGCAGCCGCGGTCCTCGTGATTATCGCGACGGTCCTCGCCCTCATGGTGGCCAAGGTGGTCCGCGTCGTGGAGGTCGACCAAACTTCCGTCGACAAGGTCCTCGCCAAGGATAAAAAATTAGGGGGTGCAATTTGCACCCCCTTTTTTTATATAAAAATTAAATCATGCTCGAAGTCGCACGCATTCGTGGAGGCAATCCCATCAAAGGTTCACTGCGTGCGTCTGGTTCGAAAAATTCCGCTCTCCCTATTTTAGCGGCCGCCCTTCTCACCCACGAAACAGTCACGCTGCATAACGTTCCAAATTTAAGTGACGTGCGCTTCATGGTTGAAATTTTAAAACACCAAGGCGCGAAAATAGAAAATCCCGAAAAAGGTACTTGGATAATCACCGCCGAAGAAATCACACATCGCACCCCTTACGATTTAGTACGCAAGATGAGAGCTTCGGTCTGTCTGCTCGGCGCCTTAGTCGGACGACTCCGCCAAGCCGAAATGGCTCTTCCTGGTGGCTGCGTCATCGGGATTCGTCCGATTGATTTACACCTAAAAGGTTTAGAAGCTTTAAACTGCATCGTTGAAGTAGAAAGCGGCGTGATAAAAGTAAACGCCCAGCAAGCTCGTGGTGAAAATGTTTTTATGGGTGGCCCCATGGGTAGTACCGTCACGGGCACAGCTAATATCATTATGGCGGCGACACTCACTCTCGGTATTACCAAAATCGAGTCCGCCGCCCTTGAACCAGAAATCAGCGACCTCTGCAGTTTACTCAATAAAATGGGCGCAAAGATTAATGGCTACGGCACGCCCATAATCACCATTGAAGGAGTCGAAAAATTACACGGCTGTGAACACACAATTATTTCAGATCGCATTGAAACGGGAACTTATCTCGTCGCTGCAGCCATCACAGGCGGAGATTTAACGGTGACCCATTGCAACCCTCAACACCTCACCGCGTTTTTAGAAAAACTTAAAGAGGTCGGCGTGCACATCGAAACAACTGAAAATACTATTCGCGCATTCGGACAACCCACTCAGGCCGTAGAAATTATTACTGAACCTTACCCAGGATTTCCAACCGACCTCCAAGCGCAATTCATGGCCCTGCAATTGATAGTCCCGGGACGTAGCACCTTCACCGAAAAAATTTATCCATCACGATTCATGCACGCGGCGGAGTTACAACGGATGGGTGCAGAAATTGCCATCGAAGGATCAACCGCTGCGGTCTATGGCGACCGACCCCTTTCCGGCGCACCTGTGATGGCATCCGACTTACGTGCCTCTGCCGCACTGATACTCGCCGCACTCGCCGCCACCGGCGAAACCTGGGTACAGAGACTTTATCACTTGGACCGAGGATACGAACAATTCGAAGAAAGACTTCGTAACCTGGGTGCCGACATCGAGCGACTGCCCTCCTCCGCCATGCCCAAGGGTTTTGCCGAGGAGTGATGATTGCTTAAATAATTTTTCTACTTAATTTAAACTTATGGCCGCCGGCAAAAATCCTTCCGATTCTCCCAAAAAAACTTTGGGCAAAGTGGAAGCAGCTTCGCCCGATCGCAATTTGGACCAAGCTTTACGTCCCGAAAAATTCGATAGCTTTGTCGGTCAAGCACGCACGGTTGAACGCCTAAAAGTGATGGTCGGTGCCGCAAGACGCGAAAGTCGCACCCTCGATCACATTTTGATTCACGGCCCACCCGGACTTGGCAAAACCACCCTCGCCATGATTTTAGCGGGCGAGATGAATAAAACCATTCGCATCACTTCCGGACCCGTCATCGAAAAAGCTTCTGATCTCGCAGGCCTTCTTACCAGTTTGCAAGAAGGTGAAATTTTATTCATCGATGAAATTCACCGTATCCCAAAAACGGTAGAAGAATTTTTATATTCAGCGATGGAAGATTTCCGTATCGATATCATGATTGATCAAGGTCCCAACGCGCGGAGCGTTCGCCTCGAGTTACCGAAATTTACATTAATCGGTGCCACCACACGCACCGGCTTACTCACCGCGCCACTCCGCAGTCGATTCACCTTACAGACTCGTCTCGATTATTATAATCAGGAACAGCTGCTCTCGATTGTACAACGCAACGCGCAGTTATTAAATCTCACACTTGATCAAGGGGGCGCCGAAGAAGTTTCCCGTCGCGCCAGAGGCACACCTCGTATCGTGAATAATTTATTACGCTTCACCCGCGACTACGCACTCGAGCGCGCCCAAGGCAAAGCTGATGCTAAGATTACTGCCGCCGCCTTAGAATTACTTGAAATCGATCAGAATGGTTTAGATGAAATGGATCATCGATTCCTCCGTGCGATGGCTGAAAAACATAACGGTGGGCCAGTTGGATTAAATAGTATCGGTGCCGCCATCGGCGAAGATGCCCACACGCTCGAAGAAGTTCATGAACCCTTTTTAGTGCTCGAAGGCTACATCTCCCGTACGCCCCAAGGTCGCGTTCTTAGCCCAAAAGGCTGGCGAGCCATTGGATTGGTGCCTCCCAGCCAAGAAGGTTCGTTACTCTGACGCTGGACATTGACGCCAGTCATCGGCTAACTTGTCTGCCATAACCATGGCAAAACGTTGGGTCATTAAATTAGGTTCCGGCCTGCTCACACGCGCAGACGGAAAAGTCGACAGCGTCCAAATCGGACGTATCTGCGACCAAGTCGCCGTACTCATGAAGCGCGGTATTGAAGTCGTCATCGTATCATCCGGTGCCGTCGCCTCGGGCATGACTGCCATGAAATTAGTGAAGCGTCCTAAGGATGCGCGTGAACTCCAAGCCTGCGCAACCGTCGGACAGCCTGAACTGATGTCGGTGTACCGAAAACATTTTACCCGTCACCATCTGCTCGGTGCTCAAATGCTCCTCACTTATTGGGATTTAGATAGTCGCACCTGCACGAATAACGCCCGAGCTACTCTGGATTTATTATTAGCCCGAAAAAAATTCGTTCCGATTATCAATGAGAACGATGCTATCGCCGACGAAGAAATTCGCGTGGGCGACAATGATCGTCTTTCGGCTCACGTCGCAGCCTTGGTTCAAGCCGATTTATTAATCATTCTCTCGGGCATTGATGGCTTAATGACGAAATCAGATGGCACGGGTGAGCTGATTCCTAACGTCAAAAAGATTGATGCTAAATTACGTAGCCTCGCAGGTGGCGCGGGATCCGAACGGAATGTCGGCGGCATGATTACTAAATTACAAGCGGCCGAAATTGCCGCGGCAGGAAAAGTAAAAACGCAAATCGCTAATGGCCGTCGGAAAAATGTTCTCCTCGAGATAGCCTCTAATAAAAAATTAGGGACCCTTTTTGATTTACGATGAGCGAACTGCTACAACGCGTCACCGCACTCGCTACCCTCGCGAAACAATCAGCCCGAGCGGTTGCTTTGTCGTCTACAGCTACTCGCACCGCTGCCCTCATGGCTGCCGCCAAAGCAGTTAGATCCAATGCCGCGAAAATTCTTTCCGCTAATCAGCAAGACCTCGCTCAAGCGAAAATTAAAGGCCTGACCGAAGCGATGACCGACCGTTTGCGCTTAGACACCAGCCGATTAGAAGATATCGCCGCAGCCTGTGAAGCCGTTGCTCAATTACCTGATCCTGTGGGTGAAGTCGTTGAAAGTTGGGACAGGCCTAACGGATTAAAAATTGTCCGTCGTCGAGTTCCTCTTGGACTCGTTGCTATTATTTTTGAATCACGTCCTAATGTAACCGTCGATGCCGCGGCGCTATGTTTAAAATCAGGTAATGCCTGTATCTTGCGTGGCGGTAGTGAAGCGGTGCACACGAACATCGCCTTGGCCGAATCTTTTGCTGAAGGATTAAAAGCCGTTGGATTACCTACTGCTGCGGTCACCCTTTTACCTTTCACCGATCGCGAAGCTGTACCTGCACTCGGTTCACTTCGTGGCATCGTCGACATCATTGTTCCTCGCGGTGGACCTGGCTTAATTGAAGCCGTTGTTAATTCTGCGAAAGTACCTGTGATTA